>NZ_NOXS01000027.1 GCF_002251735.1 Elstera cyanobacteriorum
TTCTCTCGCTACGGCAAAACGCACGGTAATTCGAGGTGACCATCTGATAGAGTGCCGCCTTATCGATGGAGTTAATCGTCGCGATCAGTCGCCAATGTGGGCCTGGCGCAAACTCATGCTCTCGCGACATTGGCTTGCTCTCCGGCAGGATCACATATTGCGGGCTTGCCTGGTCCTCGATATTCAACCGGTAGGGCAGTGTGGTTTGTTGCCCGCTCAGGACCGTGAACAATGGGCCGATCACCTTGTCAATGTCGCACCGGTTCAGCTCATCGATGATGAGGGGCCGGTCGAAGCGACGCAAGAGGACACCGGGAATGAAAGCGACCCCACCATTCCCCACCGGCTGATATCCCCCAATGATATCCTGCGAGCTCCAATCAGAAGAGCCTGTAACCAAGGTCCATTTGCCACCGGTCAGGATGGTTGCAATCCAGCGGGCGAGCGTCGTCTTACCCGTTCCAGGAGGACCATAAAGCATGATATGCCGCTTTCCAGACTTCAGAGCAGCATTGATCTGGCGATAGACTGTTGGATCGATCCCAAGAAGATCGATGTTCTCCGGAATCTCCAAGAACGCGGGTGGGATGATCTCTTCCTCATCGTCATTGTCCGCTTCATCCGCTACCGCCACAACTGCCTTAGCCTTTACCGGCCCTGCTGCCGCCCAGGCATCTGCGACCATCTTCTTCAGCCGGGCTAGTTCTGTTTGTTGCGTCAGGTCATAGACTGGGATCAGTCCCGCAGCCTGCCCTACAGGCGCGACCCTGATGTCCGCTGCAAGTGCATTAATTACCTCTCCATAGGTAATCGTACGCTCTATTCCTTCTTCCATAACTTTTATCTTCATTGCTCGTGGTTTAAGGCCGAGCAGCCCGCAACCGATATAGCCTAAGGCTTCGCCCTTGAACCGCATCGCGCCCGTCGACGGATCGAAGTTCAACGGTTCAGCTGAGGATCCTTGTGGAGTCGCGCCATGAAAGATGAACAGCGCATGAACCTCAAAGCTGTTGTTCTGGACGAAATCCCCTGGCGCCTGCCTGATTAGCGGCACCAGCCGGAAGACAACACCTGCCTTGTCTTGTTGCGCCGTATTGATCGCGCCTAGATTGGTAGCAAAGCCCGCAGGGTTTTGAGCGCGTAAGCCCTGTGGCCCCTGAATGATCTGGTAGAGCCATCGAGGAGGCTTGTTTGCTGAGTAATTCGGTTCTCTCCAGTATCCCGCCTCAAGATCGAAATCATGACGTGCACCAAGGCCGTCTTTCGTCTTGAAACCGCATTGTGAAAACTGAAGCCCCTTATCTTTCAGGAAAATCTTTAACCAACTAAAGAAGTCATCCTCAAAATTGCTCAAGCTATCACTGATCATAGGAACCTACTAGTTCTAGAGTTTCATTACTGACCAGCGAATGACATTATCGCTGTCGGGTGCCTGCGTCCATCCACTTGAAGTAGCAAACAAAGTTTTCAGAGCGAAATTTGACAGCATGCCGAGTCGGCTTCAGACGTAACTCATATGTAAAGTGGGTTATCGAGACTATTAAAGATCTACACCCCGCTCACCAACCAGAGTCCGCTGATAGCTGCCGTAGATACAACGGTACGTATTGGAACACCGCTTCAAGCCCAGCCAATAAAACTTGGCACCATTAAAAATAATTGCAAATATTTCATGATATTGTCGCCGCCTCTTTTAGAGCCCTCGATGATGAGGCTCCCATAGATTGAATAATTTCAACCGCCTCCCCTCTTTTTCCTCGGGCAGTAGAATATATAATTCTCCCTTTCCTTGAATTTGCAACAATAAATTGATGTCTTAACAATATATCTATAATATCTGGAACAATCATTTTTGATCTTTGGTCAAGACCCCGATAGAGAGCACTCTCTAACCTTCCTGCTCCACCTTGTAAAAATAACTTTCTTAAAGTCACAATGAGAACCCTCATTCCTATTGGCAGATCAGCCCCCATAACTTGATTATTAACCCTGTAATCATCATCATCATATTCCCCAACGTCACAATTTTTAAATTGCTCTAATTCTAACTCGGTGTCAGATCTGCGCCCTTCAATCCTTCCTATAATACAATTTGAGAATGAAATGTTTTTATTTGTGCTTTCTGCCATGGGTAAGTTAATTTTATTTATGATACTATCAGTAAATAGAATTTTGTGATTGCCCAATTCATTATCGGATAAATCAATTTCCGAGACTGAAACCCCACTGAAAGTAAGCGATTCAGTCAGTGGGCACAGATGCTGTGCAGCAGAAAAAATATCAAAAGCTAATTGACCATAACCAAGAGAGAGTGCCCGTTGAAGAGATGAAATTATGACGCCACAATGGATTTTTTCCCTTACAAAAAGTGCTGCCAATGCCTCTATTCCAATACTACTCATTGGGCTGCTTAAATACTCGAAGCCATACTGCTTCGTATAATCCTCAAAAGGCATCTTGGTATAGCTCAGAGTTGCAAATGAACTGCATACATTCATAAAATCATTATCAATAAAAGATCTATTTACCACGTTATCTTGAGCAACACCAAGACCAGGTAAGCGCAAAAGAAGATTTCTCTCATCCTCCATTACACTATATCCCGTTACATGAGAAAAAATCTCTTCCATTTTTTGCGGAGAGAAGCTGATCTGATTATCAGGAGCATGCCTAGCCTGAATGCTAAGTGCCCCTAGGAAAATAATTAATGCATCCTTATCCACACCCTCAAGCTGCTCACTCTCTCGCACAGCAATCATCTCAATCAATGATAACCACGCCGCGCCCCTTGGGAAGTCACCAGAATAATTGATATCTTCTACCGAAGAGAGCAATCCTTTCTTTTCCAAATATGTCAGTAACAAAGGGCGCGTTGGAAACCACTCGGGGATTACTCCGTTATATTTTTTCCGCTTAAGAAATTCTGTTGTTTGCTCTTCATCAAACGAATGCACACGTAGTATTGAAAATTGTGGATCTGCAACGCCAAGCGCTTCTCGAAGTTCAGATAAAGAATCAAAATACCCATCACGTCCAGAAATTATAATCCCACTACCCTTAGGTGTTTCCTTAATAAGTTTACGAACCACCGAATGGGCGGTTTTTCTATACTCTCTTAGGCGACGAATATCTCCGGTCCAACCACGAGTGGATAACTCGTCGAATCCATCAATAAGGAGATCAACATATCCAGCATTCCATGCCGCGACTAAATTTTGAGGAGATGTCGCATTGGCACGTGCATGCCTCTCTAATAATTCCACTGGGTCTATCTGCCCCAAATGCTCTCGCAGATTTATCGCAATTGGCGTTCTAAAATGCCTTTTACCTCTAACTTCAGCAACAAGACGATGAAAAAGATGACGAAGAATCATACTTTTTCCAACACCATATTCGGCCACCAAAACAAATCTCTCGCCACCTAATATTTTTGCGCTAAGGTCCTTAAAATCTATCAAACTGCCCCCCTCAACCAGTGATATTGTTGGCTCAACAAAATCCGATAAAGGTATATCATAATTATTATCGATATGATCGTAGACACTGCCAAATCTCTTCTTCTCCCTATTGTTAATATACAGCAATGAGTCAAATAGATATGATCTTAATTCGTCAAAACTGATTATTTTTGTTGTTTTATGATACTTTTTTTCTTTAATAATATTTTTTTGATCGGGAGTAGGCTCATGGAGAGTGACCAAAATACCCTGAGCTAAATGTCCCAAGCTTCTATATTTATTAACTAATTCGTGTGTCTTCTTTCCATCTTCCTCAGCTTTTTCTTTTTTTCTGAGTATCGTTGCCTCTATTACCGTATACACTTGGCCATTCCAAAACACACCGTCCCGCTCTCTGCCATCGATCAACTCACTACCATACCCCATACCATGCGAGTATAAGTTGCGCGCAATGTTGCGAACCTGATCTTCAAATTCTGGTCCCGTCACCATCGTTCAACTCCCGATAGGCCTCCCAACCACAAAAACGTGTCAGGGGATAAAATCTTCATATACTTACCACTAAATTAACTTCGCCATCAATGGCATCTTACGAGAGTCCGTTCGAGAATGTCATGGGTGGGTGATTCTTTGGATGATGAGGTTTCCCATGGCCAGAAAGATCATGGCCTCGGACACATCCAATCGCAGTTCGCAATCGCGGACCAAACGGCAGCATCCGGTTAACCAGACTATGCTCCGTTCCACGACCCCGCGTCGTATTACAGCGGTCGTACGCCCCATCGGCGAAGAGATGCTCAATCCGCGGCCAGCGCTTGCGGATAGCCTTAAGGATCGGTATGGCTCCGGCGCTGTCGGAAATAACCGATCCAGATGCACCAACCAGTATTTTAGCCTACCCTGTAGCTAAACTGTAGCTACAAAACAAAAACAGCCTAGCCATTCCTGGCTAAGCTGTTGAAATCTTTGGTGGAGCCGATGAGAGTCGAACTCACGACCTCTGCAGTGCGATTGCAGCGCTCTCCCAACTGAGCTACGGCCCCATTGGCGGGCGGTATGCCCGTTTAGGCGGGGGCTGTCAAGCCCTCTATCGTGCGGGGATTTCGAGGCCGCGCTGCACGGCGGGGCGGGCGAGACCGCGTTCCAGCCACGCCGGAACGGCCGNCCCAACTGAGCTACGGCCCCATTGGCGGGCGGTATGCCCGTTTAGGCGGGGGCTGTCAAGCCCTCTATCGTGCGGGGATTTCGAGGCCGCGCTGCACGGCGGGGCGGGCGAGACCGCGTTCCAGCCACGCCGGAACGGCCGTCAGTTTCGCGTAATGCACCAGCTCGCCCGCGCCATAGAAACCGATGAGATTGCGCACCCAGCCGAGCAGGGCGATATCGGCGATGGTATAATCGTCGCCCATGATCCAATCGCGCCCGGTCAAGCGGGTTTCGAGGACGCCGAGCAGCCGTTCGCTTTCGGCGCGGTAGCGTTCCAGCGGGCGCTTGTCTTCATACTCGCGGCCCGCAAACTTATGGAAAAAGCCGAGCTGGCCGAACATCGGGCCGACGGCGGCCATTTGGAAGAACACCCATTGCAGGGTTTCATAGCGCGCCACCGGGTCGGTCGAAAGGAACTGGCCGGTCTTTTCGGCCAGATAGACCAGAATCGCGCCCGATTCGAACAGCGCCAGCGGTTTGCTGCCCGGCCCGTTGGGATCGAGGATCGCCGGAATTTTGCCGTTGGGATTGAGGGATAGAAACTCCGGCCCCCAGGTTTCGTTCTGGCCGATATTAACGCTATGCGCCTCGTAAGGCAGGCCGGTTTCTTCGAGCAGGATCGAGACCTTCACGCCGTTCGGCGTCGGCCAAGAATAAAGTTGCAGCCGGTCGGGGTGCTGGGCGGGCCAACGCTGGGTGATCGGGAAGGCGGACAAATCGGCCATCGGGCGTTCCTCCAAAAACTGAACAGCGTTAAGGTAGGCAGAGGCCGGTCAATCTGCAATGGGCTTGTCGATCACCCCCCTGCACCACCTTGAAGGGCGGGCGGCGCATCGCTAGCTTCAGGGCATCGGACGGCCCGCCGTTCCCCGGATGCGCACAGGAGATGCGACAGGATGCATGTTTCCCCTTTTGCTTGGCTGATCAGCACGGCGATCAATCTTCTGTTCTGGGTCATTCTGATCAATGCGGTTTTAAGTTGGCTGATTGCCTTCAATGTGGTGAACACGCGCAATCAACTGGTCGCCACAATCTGGGATCTGACCAACCGGCTGATCAACCCGCTGCTGCGGCCCATCCGCTCGGTGCTGCCGACGTTCAACGGTGTCGATCTGTCGCCGCTGGTGCTGCTGGTCCTGCTGCAATTCGTTGAACGGTTGATGTTTGCCTACGTCTATCCGCTGCTGCCGTGAGCGGCGCGCTGCCGCTGACCCCAACCCCGGACGGGCTGGTGCTGACCGTCCGGGTCACGCCGAAATCGGCGAAAGAAGCGCTGGAGGCGGTGCGGATCGAAAGCGATGGCCGCCCGGTTTTGACCGTGCGGCTGACCGCCCCGCCGGTGGAAGGGGCGGCCAATGCCGCCCTGGTGGCCTTCCTCGCCAAACATTGGCGCATACCCAAACGCTCAATCCGGCTCTTGTCTGGCGAAACAGCGCGGGTAAAACGTCTCGCCATTGAGGCCGACGCGGCGCTGGCCCGGCGGATCACCGAGGAAATAGGAGCGCTCGCCCCATGACCGACACGCTTGCCCGCCGGATCGACGGCAAAGCCTTTGCCGCCGGATTGCGCGCCCGCTTGGCCGCCGAAATTCCCAGCCTGGGGTTCCAGCCCGGTCTTGCGGTGGTGCTGGTCGGGGAAGACCCGGCCAGTCAGGTCTATGTGCGCAACAAGGCGCAACAGACGGTCGAAGTCGGCATGCGCTCTTTCGAGCATAAACTACCCGCCGAGACGACCGAGGCCGAGGTGCTGGCCCTGGTCGCCACGCTGAACGCCGATCCCGCCGTTGATGGTATTCTGGTGCAACTGCCGCTGCCCAAGCATATCGACGCCGATAAGGTGCTGCTGACCATCGACCCGGCGAAGGATGTCGATGGCTTCCACCCGGTCAATGCCGGGCGGCTGGCGACAGGGGCGAATGCCCTGGTGCCCTGCACGCCGCTTGGGTGCTTGATGCTGCTGCAAGACCTGCACGGCAGCCTCGCCGGGATGGAGGCGGTGATCGTTGGCCGCTCCAACATCGTCGGCAAGCCGATGGCGCAACTGCTGTTAAAGGCCGATTGCACCGTCACTATCGCCCATTCGCGCAGCCGCGACCTGCCTGCGCTCTGCCGCCGCGCCGATATTCTGGTTGCCGCCGTCGGCCGCCCGGAGATGATTCGCGGCGATTGGATCAAGCCGGGCGCCACTGTTATCGACGTTGGCATCAACCGCCTGCCGCCCGACGCCTCGGGCAAAAGCCGTCTGGTCGGTGATGTCGCTTTTGCCGAGGCGGAAACGGTAGCGGGGGCGATTACGCCGGTCCCCGGCGGCGTCGGGCCGATGACGATTGCCTGTTTGCTTCACAATACCGTCACGGCGGCAAAGGCCCGGCGCGGGGTATAATCCCCCGCTTTTAAGCCAAATAAAGGATAGGCGGGATGGCGGAGCTTTTGTGCATCGGCGGGTTGGTCTGGGATACGATTGCCACCGCCCGGCAAGCCATCGTCTCCGGCACCTCGAACCCGGTAACGGCCAGCCATTCCGCCGGGGGCGTGGCGCGCAATGTCGCCGTTCTGGCGGCGCGGGCGGGCCTGCTGACGGAACTCGTCAGCCTGATCGGCCAGGATGCGGAGGGGGAAGCGCTACTGCGCGATCTCGCGGCCGACCATATCCAGACCCGGCTGATCACCCCGCACCGTAGCCTGCCGACCGCCAATTATGCCGCGCTGTTGAACTCGGACGGCAGCCTGCACGTCGCCTGGGCCGATATGGACGTGCTGGAAGCGATGGACGAAGCCTTCTTCGCGCCGCTGATGGTGGCGCTATCGGCCACGCCCCTATGGTTCGTCGATGCTAATTTGACCTCAACAGCCTTGAATTATCTTGCGACCCGCCGCCCAACGGGAACGCTGCTGGCGGCGGATGCCGTCTCGGTGGTGAAAGCCTCCCGGCTGAAACTCGCCATCCCCGCGCTTGATCTGCTGTTCTGTAACGGCGATGAAGCGCGGCTGCTCGCCGACCGCCCGACGACGACCGATCCGTTGCTGCTAGCCTGTGCCCTGCGCAACCGGGGCTGCCGGGCGGTGATCGTGACCGATGGTGCGCGGGGCGTTGCGCTGGCCGATGCGGATCACGAGCTTCAGATCCCGGCCCATCCCCTGCCCGGCCCCATCGTCGATGAAACCGGCGCGGGAGATTCGCTGGTGGCGGGCACGCTCGCCGGGCTGGTCCGGGGGTTGCCGCTGCCCGATGCCGTCGCCAATGGTCTGCGCCTCGCCGCCGAAACTTTGACCCATGTGGGAGTATAAGATGTCGTTACCCGCTGCTGTGCGCCTATTGCCCGAGGTTGCCGATGCCCTGGCCGATGGGCGGCCCGTCGTCGCCCTCGAAAGCACGATCATCGCGCACGGCATGCCCTATCCGCAGAATGTGGAAACGGCCCGCCGGGTTGAAGGCATCATCCGCGACGGCGGCGCCGTTCCGGCAACCATCGCCGTCATCGACGGCGCCCTTCAGGTGGGGCTCGATGCGCCCCTGCTGGAGCGGATCGGCACGGCACCGGACGTGCTGAAACTCTCGCGCCGCGACCTGCCGATTGCGCTCGCCACCCGCAAGCTGGGGGCGACGACCGTGGCGACCACGATGATCGGCGCGGCGTTGGCCGGGATTAAGATTTTCGTGACCGGCGGTATCGGCGGCGTCCATCGCGGGGCCGAGGATAGTTTCGATATTTCCGCCGATCTGACGGAACTCGGGCGCACCAACGTCGGCGTCGTCTGCGCCGGGGCCAAGTCGATCCTCGATCTGCCGAAAACGCTGGAAACCCTGGAAACCCTGGGCGTGCCGGTGATCGGCTATCAGACCGACCGGTTCCCGCCCTTCTACGCCCGGACCTCCGACCTGCCGGTCGATCATCGTGCCGAAACGGCACAGGAGATTGCGGCGATCTTGACGGCGAAATGGTCCCTGGGTCTCGACGGCGGCGCCGTCATCGCCAATCCGGCGCCGGAAGCGACGGCCCTGCCCCCCGCCGAGGTGGAGGCCTATATCGCCCAAGCCGTTGCCGAGGCGCGCGCCCAAGGCATCAAAGGCAAGGCCGAAACGCCCTTCTTGCTGAAGCGGATTGCCGAACTGTCCGGCGGGCGCTCGCTGGCGGCAAATATCGCTCTGGTTGAAAATAACGCGCGCCTGGGGGCCGCCGTCGCGGTCGCCTTGGCGGGACGCCGCGCTTTCGGGTAAGATAGCGGCGATATCTGCTGTCGTCGCAGCAGGCCGCCCCATCCCCCCGCATCAGCGGAGAGAAAGTTACCGTCGCCCGCATGTCCCCGCCCCCGACTGCCACGTCTGTTTCGACCCTAAGCGGCAATACGATCGCTATCGACCCGCAACTCGCCCTGTTCCTGCAACAGATGGCGAGCAAGGAGTTTGTGGCGGAAGATTTGGTTGCCTTGGCGCGAACGGTCTACGTGCATGTGCTGCTGCGGGCGCGCCAGTCGGCGGGCGGGCACCGGATGAGCCGGGAGTTGATCCTGGCCCTGACGGGGCGGGTGCTGACCCAGATGGTCGGTTTCTATCTGGATGCCGCCGATGTGTCGGATCTTCTCGACGAAGCTGACGGCACGGCCAGCGGGGGCGGGGAAGAAGAAGCCCCGTCCAACGACGATCCAATGGAGGCCCGGCGCAAGCGTTTGGCGGCGGCGAAGCAAAAATCTGGCGGCTGACGCTAGAAGACCATTGAATTTTCATAATTGCTTGCCAAAGTGGTGCTTGTCCCTGGCAGCTTTGCCAGGAATTTGACGGAGGGAACCATGTCTCAAGGTTGGCAAGCGCCGGGCTGGCAGTCGCCTTATGGCGCGCGGACGGTCGACCAGGCGGCGTATGACGCCGGCCTGCGCGCTTATATGCTGCGCATTTTCTCGTATATGGCGGGGGGTCTCGGTGTAACGGGCCTCGTGGCGCTGGCGGTTGCCAGCAGCCCGGCGCTGACCGCCGCAATCTTCGGCACCCCGCTGAAGTGGGTGGCCATGCTCGCCCCCATCGCGATGGTCTTCCTGTTCGCCGGGATGATCCACCGCATGTCGGCGGCGACGGCGCAACTGGTCTTCTGGGTCTATGCCGCGCTGATGGGCGTGTCGATGGCCAGCATCTTCCTGGTCTTCACCGGCCAGTCGATTGCCAAGGTCTTCTTCATCTCCGCCTCGGTCTTCCTGGCGGCGGCGCTTTACGGCTATACGACGAAAAAAGACCTCACCTCGATGGGCAGCTTCCTGTTCATGGGCGTGGTCGGCATCATGATCGCCGGTCTGGTGAATATCTTCCTCGCGTCCAGTGTGATGAGCATGATCATCTCGATGGTTGCCGTGGTGCTGTTCACCGGTCTGACCGCCTTCGACGCCCAGCGCCTGAAGGAAGAGTATGCCGAAGGCTATGGCCACGAGAGCGTGACGAAGATGGCGTTACTGGGGGCTTTGTCGCTCTACCTCAACTTCATCAACATCTTCACCTCGCTGCTCAATCTGATGGGCGACCGCGAGTAAGACGCGAAGGTTTCTTGACCTAACCGCAGCCCGGCGCGAGATTTCTCGCGCCGGGTTTTGTTTTTGGGGACAGGCGATGGGGGCAAGGGGCATTCTGATCGGGTTATTGGGGGCAGGGGTGGCGTTTAGCGCCCTCGCCCAAAACCCTGCGCAGAAGCCCACGCCCCCAAGCAAGGCCCCGCGCACCGCCGCTGACCAAAAGCCGCAGCCCTATCCGCTGAATAATTTTTACAAACCGCCCCCCACCCCTACCGAAGTGGGGCGGACGGTACGACCAACCGCCTACCGCTATGCCCCCTGCCTCGACGCCAAAGTGGCGCCGCTGGTCGGCCTGTCGCGGGAAGACGCGCTGAAAAAAGTGCGCGGTATGAACCTAATGCAGTTCCGCGTGCTCGCCCTCGAAAGCCCGGTCACTTACGAGCGGGTGCCGGAGCGGCTCACCCTGATCGTCACCGCCGCCGGAAAGGTTCAGCGCGCCTTCTGCCGCTAACCCCCTATTCCGCCGCCTGCTGGGCTGGCGCCGCCCGCGTGATAATTTCCCTAAGTGCCAATGCCACCGGGCCGAGTTCGGCGGGGTCATGGCAGAGCAGATGCAACCGGCGCCGCAGCGGCGGCATGATCCCCCGGCAGACGATCCCCGCCCGGTCGGACGCCACCGCCAGTTCCGGCATGATCGTCAGCCCCAGCCCGGCCCGCACCATGCTGAGCAGGGTCGCGTTATCGCGGACCATTGCCACAATCTCGGGCTGGCTGTTAGCCGCGACCAGCAGTTCTTGAATCAGGGTCTCGCAGCCCCCGCCGGAGAGGAGCATCCGCTGCCCTGTGAGACTGGCAAGGTCCAACCGCCCCGCCGCGACCAAAGGATGATCGGGCGGCAAGACCACTAAATACTCATCCTCGAAAATCGGTTCGGCGGTCAGATCGGGGTGCAGGCGGCTGGTAATGCCAAGATCGACCACGCCCGCCAGCAGCCAGCCCGTCACTTCCGGGTCGGTCCCCTCATACAGCGTCACGGTCACGCGCGGATGCGCCGCCCGCAACTCGCGTACCCAGCCTGGCAAAAGCTGAATCGCGGCACTCTGCACCACGCCTAAGCGCACGCTGCCCGTCAGCACCCGAACGCCTTGGCCGCATTGGGCCAACCGTTCGACGGCAGCGAGCATCAAACGGGCTTCGGCAAGCGCCGCTTCCCCCGCCGCCGTCAGCGTCACCCGCTCCCGCCCGCGCACCAGCAGACGGGCGCCGATCTGCTTCTCCAGCGCCGCCACCGCCTGACTAACCGCCGATTGCGACAGGCAGAGCGCCTCGGCCGCCGCCGTGAAGCCGCCAAGGTCGGCCACTGCTTGAAAGCAGCGCACTTGCGTCAGCCTGATATTAGGAAACATGATAGCCGACCATTATATTGATTAATTGGATCAATGATCGGTCTTTGCCTAGGCTCTCGCAAGTCCCTTTTTCTCAGGAGCCGCCGATGACCGCCCGCCCCGCCGATACGCTAACCGTTGGCCTTGCCCAGATCGCCCCGGTCTGGCTGAACCGCGACGCAACCACCGCCAAAATTGTCACCTGGATCGCCAAAGCGGCGGCGGCAGGCTGCGGGTTCGTGGTCTTCGGCGAAGCCCTGCTGCCCGGCTATCCCTTTTGGATCGAGCATACCGACGGCGCCGTTTTCGAATCCGATTTGCAGAAGGAATGCCACGCCCTCTACCTCGATCAAGCCGTCTGCATCGAGGCCGGGCACCTGCAACCGATCTGCGAGGCCGCCGCCCGCCACAAGATCGCGGTCATGGTCGGCACCATCGAACGGCCGCTCGATCGCGGCGGCCATAGCCTCTATTGCTCGCGGGTTCATATCGGGGCGGACGGCGCCATTGCCTCGGTCCATCGCAAACTGCAACCGACCTACGAGGAGCGGTTAAGCTGGTCGCCCGGCGATGGGCACGGGCTGCAAACCCATGCGGTCGGCCCCTTCACGGTCGGCGGGCTGAACTGCTGGGAAAATTGGATGCCGCTGTCGCGCGCCGCGCTCTATGCCTTGGGCGAGGATCTGCATGTCGCACTTTGGCCCGGCAATCAGCGCAATACCGATGTCACCAGCCCGTTTTTGGCGCGCGAAGGCCGATCTTATGTTCTGGCCGTTTCCGGCCTAATGCGGCGGGACGATGTGCCGAGCGATAGCCCCGTCGCCGCCATGCTGGCCCGCTGCCCGGACGTGATGGCGAACGGCGGCTCCTGCATCGCGGCGCCGGATGGTGGCTGGGTTATTCCCCCCGTCACGGATCGGGAAGAGCTGTTGGTCGCAACCCTCGACCATCGCCTCGTGCGGCGGGAGCGGCAGAACCTCGATCTTGCTGGGCATTACAGCCGCCCGGACGTGACCCGCCTGATCGTGAACCGCCGCCGTCAATCCCTCGCCGAGTTTACGGACGGGGCATAGCCAAAACCTCCG
This sequence comes from Elstera cyanobacteriorum, assembly GCF_002251735.1. Lineage (NCBI taxonomy): Bacteria > Pseudomonadati > Pseudomonadota > Alphaproteobacteria > Rhodospirillales > Rhodospirillaceae > Elstera > Elstera cyanobacteriorum. The sequence goes on from NZ_NOXS01000027.1 coordinate 12,630, forward strand.
CCGCCGACACGACGCGCCCGAAGCCGAAGGCCAGCGCCGCCATATAGGCGGCCTGGACCTGCGCCGCTGGGATTGTTGTGCCGTTAAACGTCAGATCAAGCGTGGCGCAGGCGTCGTGAACGACCGTCACCCCGAAGCCAAGGTCGGCGGCGGCACGGGCGGTCGAATCGATGCAGTTCTGCGTCATCGACCCCAGAATAGTCAGCTCGCTAATCCCCTGCGCTGCCAGCAGCGCCTGCAAGCCGGTCTCGCGGAACGAATTGGCGAAATGCTTGACGATCACCGTCTCCTCCCCCACTGGCGCGACGCTGGGGTGAATGGCCGCGCCCGCGCTGCCGGGAACGAAGAACGGCGCGTTCGGGCGCAGAATTTCGTGCCGGATATGGATCACCGGCGCCCCATCGGCGCGAAAGGCGGCCAAAACTGCGGCAGCCCTCTCGGCGGCATCGGTCTGGCCGACCAGGGGCCAATTGCCGCCCGGGAAGTAATCATTCTGAATATCGACAATCAGTAACGCTTGGGTGCCCATCTGGCTCTCCTGTCCTTGGGGGTGAGGCTTGCCAGTCTATCGGCGGTCTGCCACGCTCGGAATTGGCGAAACCGACAGAATTCGGGCAAAATCCGACACATGACCGATCACATTACCGTGGGGCTGCTGGCCTATCCCGGCGCGCAGCAGGCTGCCTTGCTGGGGCTCAGCGATCTCTTTGCCCTCGCCAACCGCCGGGCGGATGCCCACGGCGCTACCGACCTGCCGCGCTTTGCTGTGAACGCCTGGGCCCCCGATAGCCCGCGCCCGGCCTATCTACTTGTGCCCCCCGCTTTAGGCGAGCCGCCGAGTGCTCAAGTCGCCGCCCCCTTGGTCGAACCGCTGCGCGCCCTGCACCGGGAGGGAACCGTGCTGGTCTCCGTCTGCGCCGGGGCGTTTTTGCTGGCGGAAACCGGGGTGCTGAACGGGCGGCGGGCGACGACCCATTGGGTCTATGATGCGCCCTTCGCCGCGCGCTTTCCCGCCGTGCGCCTCGATACCGGGAGGCTGCTGATCGACGACGGCGATGTGATCACGGCGGGCGGGCTGATGGCCTGGACTGACCTTGGCTTAACCCTGGTCGAACGCCACCTCGGCCCCGCGCTGATGCGGGAGGTGGCGCGCTACCTGCTGGTCGATCCACCAGGGCGGGAGCAGCGCACCTACGCCGCTTTTCTACCGCGCTTCGATCATGGCGACGCGGCGATTGTCAAAGCCCAGCATCAACTCCATCGCGATCCCGCCACACCCGGCCCAGCGCTGGCGACCGAAGCGGGGCTGGAAGACCGAACCTTCCTGCGCCGCTTCCGCCACGCAACCGGCCTAACCCCGACCGCCTACCGCCATGCGCTGCGGCTGGGCCAAGCCCAATTGTTGCTGGAGACGACCCGCCAGACGGTCGATCAGATTGCCTGGGCGATCGGGTATGACGATCCGGGGGCCTTCCGCCGGTTATTTCAAGCCCAATTGGGGCTTAGCCCGCGCGCCTACCGGCAAAAATTCGCGCGCCCCGCCGAAGGCAAAATGTAGAAAAACTAACTTGTCTAACCGCTTGCGGCAAAGCGCGAATGCCTCGTATAATGATAAAATATTTTTGACCTCCCGATTCCCTTCCGGGCGCGTCGCCCTACTGCCGAACAGGAACTGACCGTGCCCCGTCCTTCCTTTGACCCGCGCCGTTCGTCCTCTGCATCCGCAGCCCTCGCGGTTGGCGTTTTGGCGGGGCTCTGTGCCCTGCCCGCTTTGGCGCAAGCCCCCGATAATTCTGCTTTACAGCGGCAGATCGACGATGCGTTCCGGCAGGTTCTCAGCACGCCGGGGGATCTGCAGATCGGTCTTGCCTATGCGCGGCTGCAGGTCCAGGCGGGGAATTACGAGGGCGCTATCGCGGCGATGGAGCGTATGCTGCTTGTGCCGGACGCGCCCGCCTCGGTCCGATTGGAGCTGGGCATTCTTTATTTCCGGCTTGCCTCCTACGCGATGGCGGAAGCCTATCTGCGCCAAGCGGCGGCCGATCCGCGATTGCCGCCGGAGCAAAAAGATCTGGCCAATCGCATGTTGAAGGAAACCATCCGTCAGAATCAGCCAAACCGGCTGACGGGCTATGTCATGGCCGGGGTACGCGGGCAGACCAACCCAACCACCCGGACGGAAGAAGATTTTCTGAAGTCGGGCGGCGCCTTGGTGCCGCGCACGGCATCGCAAAAGCCGAAGAGCGATACGGATTTTCAGGTCATCGGGCGGCTCGAACATACCTGGGATCTGGAAACCCAGAATTCGGCGGAAATCGTTAGCACGCTGTTTGGCGTCGCCTCCCATTACTCGTCGGTATCCAGCTACACGCTGACGGCCAATCCGACCAAACCGCGCGATCTTCTGCTGGTTGAAGGCACGACCGGGCTGCGCTTTAAGCCCGCCCCCGCCGAAGCGTCGGGCTGGACGGTGCGCCCGCATCTGATCCTGGGGAATATTCTGCTCGACGGGCATCAATATGCCTATAGCGTCGGCGCGGGCCTTGAAACCAGCTATCAGGTGAGCGAGCGCTTGTTGCTGAATGCGGCCTATGAAGGCCGCAATTACACTTACGCCAGTCGGATCGACGTGAGCGAAGCCAAGGCCCAGGGCGGGTTCGAACATACGCTGCGGATGCGTGCCAGCTACGAACTTTTCCCCCGCAATATTTTGGTGGGCGAGCTGATTGGCCGCGACCATAATGCCGACCGGGATTATTTCGCCTACGTAAGTGGCGAGGCGCGCCTGTCCTATGTGGCGAGCTATGACAATCCCTTTGGCTGGGATAACCAATTGTGGACCAGCGTTCTATCGAGCGGGATTACGGAACGCCGCTATGATGGCGCTGACGCGAAGATCGACGCCGGTCGCCGCCGGAACGATACGGAATGGCGGACCAGTCTCAACACGACTATTCCGTTGAATGAGTCATGGTCGGTTTTGTTACAGGGGGAGTATACGAAAGCCTCCTCCAATCTACCGAATTATAACTATAGTAACACAAGCGGATTAGCGTCAATTATGTGGCGCTTTTGACGGATCGGGACAGGGGAGTTTAAGGTTATGACACCAGCAGATGCCAAGGATTGGTGGCTTGCCGCTGCGGCGCTGACCAGCACCCTGACTGCCGTTCCTAGCGCGCAGGCCGATACGACGCCGCCGACGGAAAAGGCCGGGGTGGTGAGCGGTTTGAAGCCCGACGTGCGCACCGCCAAGGGCGACCGGGTGCTCTATGTCGGCAGCGATATGTATCGCGGCGAAAAACTGGTCACGGGGCCGGAAGGGTCTTTGCACATTCTGTTCATGGACCAATCCTCCATCACCCTCGGCCCGAATTCGGAACTGACGATCGACGAGTTCGTCTACGATCCCAATGCGAAAAAGGGCAAAATCGGCGTCTCGCTTGCGGCCGGGCTGGCCCGTGTGGTCGGCGGCCATATCAGCAAAACCAATGAAACGACGGTTAAAACCGCCAGTGGTACGATTGGTATTCGCGGCGGGATTACGGTGGTCGAGACGCAAGGAAACCAGACGCAGTCCACTTTTCTGTTTGGTCAGCAGATGACCGCGACGAGCAACAACGGCACGACGACAACCGTGACCCGCCCAGGGTTTGGCATGTCCCTATCGGGCGGGAACCCACCATCGGCGCCGAACCGGTCAAACATCCAAACGCTGTCACGTACCATTTTGGGCGGAGACACGGGCTCATCAGGGTCCAACCCCAGCCCAGCCCCCGCGGGCAACCTCATCAGCACGGGCAACGGCGGTACGAGCCCCGGCGGACTATCGAATAACCGGCTTGTTGGCACCACTCAGAATCTCGGCATTGCTACGACAAGCGGCAGTAGCGAAGATAGCGTGAGGAACCTTTTGGTCACGCAAAATAACAACAACTCCTAACCGCCCCTCGTGCCGCACTGTTAGGATGGGTAGCGCTTAGGACCATGCGTATTCTCTTTGTTTCTACCTATCCTCATCTGCCCGATATTATTGGCGGCCTGCAAACTACCACCCATGACCTGTGCCGCGCGCTGGCGCTGATGGGGGCGGAGGCGGCGGTTCTGTGCGGGTTGAACGAACACCGCACGGCAGGTGCCGACCTGATCCCGCAGCGCGACGAGACGCTGGGCTATAGCGTTTTCCGCGTTGCCGATCCGGGCGAAGCCTTAGCAATGGTTGCCGCCCATTTCGATCCGACCGCCATTGTCGTGCAAAGCGGCACCGCGCTTGTGCCGATGGTCGTTCGCGCGCTGGAAACGGGCCGCCCGACCGCTGTTTACCTGCATAATGTGGAAACCCATCAGGTCGGCGGCATTTTGCAGCCCGATCCGGCGCTGCTCTATCTCGCCAATTCTGCCTTTACCGCCGCGCGCTGGAAAGCCCTTTATGGGATTGATTGCGCCGTCATTCCGCCTTTGGTCGAGGCCGATGACTATCGGGTGACCGAGACCGGCAATCAGGTGTTGTTCGTTAACCCGACCCCGATCAAGGGCGTCGAGATTCTGTTTGGCCTTGCCGCCGCCTGCCCGCAGTTCCGGTTTTTGGTCGCCGAAAGCTGGACGCTCGACCCGCGCTGGCGCACCCTCTGCCGTCGCCGCGCCGAGGCTTTGGGAAATATCGACTGGGTACCGCCCACGCGCGACATGCGCGCCCTATATCGCCGCGCCCGCTGCCTGCTGATGCCCAGCCTATGGGAGGAAGCTTTCGGCCGCACGGTGATCGAAGCACAAGTAAACGGCATTCCGGTTCTGGCCAGCAATCGCGGCGCCCTGCCCGATACGGTGGGCGCCGGGGGGCTGTTGGTCGATCCCCACGCGCCCATCGCCGTTTGGGCCGAGGCGCTGACCCGCATCATGGGCGACGATCATGCCGCCTTGTCCCAGGCCGCCGCCGAAAAAGCCTTTCTGGAAACCGCCGCAAATTCGGTAACGGTCGGCGATCTTCTGTCGCTGCTGGCGCGTCATGCCTTCCGATAGCCCGCCGCTGCGCCTACTGATTGCAACGCCGACCCGGCTGGGGACGCGGTTTACCGCCGCTCTCGCCGCGCTGTGCCCCAGCTTGGCCGAGCAGGGGATAACCGTCACCGTTCTAGAGGGCGGCACCGGCCCGATGCGGGCGGAGCGTACCGCCGCCCCCGGCTATACCCGCTATCGCAGCACCCAGCCCGCCGCCGATTGCGCCCTGCTGGCGGCGCTGGAAGCCCCGCACGCCGCGATCCTCTTGGGGGCGGACAGCCTATCGCTCGCCGCGCCCCTGCTGGCGGCGCATATCCCGGTTCTGTTACGGCAAGACGGCGATCAGCCGCCCGCGCTCGGTCCGCTGGCCGCCAATCGGCTGCTCGGCCTCGCAACAGGAACCGACTGGGAAGCGGAACGGCTGGCCGCCTCAACGCAAACCGCCGTCGCGGTTCTGCCGCTCGCGCTGCCGCCCCGGCTGCCCGTCGCCAAGGGCGGGCCTGCCGTGCTGATCCTTAGCGACCAAACCGCGACGGGCCTATACCTCGCGCTCGCCCTGGCCGCCGCACGCCCGGACATCCCCTTTCTGCTGCCCGAAACGGTCCCGGTTGTCGCGGCGACACTGCCCGACAATATTCGACTAGTGCGGGACGGCGAGACGCCGCCGCCGATCCGCTTAGCGCTTTTACCCCAGGGCAACGGCTGCCCGCCGTGGGCCGATCTCGCCGCCACTCTGTCGGCGGGGGTTCCAATTCTGGGGGGCGATGCCCCCTTGCTCGCTGCCGCTATCGGCCCGGCGGGCGTTAACCTTCCGCTGACCGCCGGGCTTCCCGCTTGGCTGGCCGCGCTCGATGGTCTGATGGGCCGGGCGCGCCCCACGGTTTCGGTCTGCCGCAGCCAGGGCGCCCGCCTGCTCCCCGACGCGGCGCCGCTCTGGGGCAAGGCGCTGCACGACGCCGTTCGCCGCAGCCGCGCGCTGATCGCCGGGACGCTCTAACCCGCCCCACAGGATTGACAGGGAAAGGCCGCCTATGGTTACTCTTGCGACAAGGGGTGTCGCGAGTACCCCGTGAGGCGGCAGCCGAAAGTCGCGTTTCTCCCTGACTTTCAAGGTGATTCCCATGCCGTCCACCACTGAAATCACCGCAGCCCAACTGGCGCGGTTGATTGGCCTTCCCAATGCCCCCATCCTGATCGACGTTCGCACGGACGAAGATTACGCCGCCGACCCGCGCCGGGTGCCGGGCAGTATCCGCCGCGCGCACCACAGCGTTGCCGACTGGGGCGGCGATTTTACCGGCCAATCGGTCGTCGTCATTTGCCAAAAGGGCCAAAAGCTGGCCCAAGGCACCGCTGCCTGGCTGCGCCACCAGGGCGCCACGGCGGAAACCCTGGAAGGCGGCTTCCTGGGGTGGCGCGACAGCGGGCAATTGCTGATTGATCCGCGCGCCTTGCCGCCCACCGATGCCGAGGGCCGTACCGTCTGGGTAACGCGCGCCCGCCCGAAGATCGACCGCATCGCCTGCCCCTGGCTGATCCGCCGCTTTATCGACCGCAACGCCGTCTTCCTCTTCGTCGGCGCTTCGGAGGTGGAAGCCGTGGCCGAACGGTTTAACGCCACGCCCTTTGATATCGAAAATAGCTTCTGGAGCCATCGCGGCGACCGTTGCACCTTCGATACGATGTTGGAGGAATTTGGCCTCACCTCCCCCGCCCTCGACCGGCTGGCGACCATCGTGCGCGGGGCGGATACCGCCGCGCTCGATCTGGCGCCGCAAGCCGCCGGACTGCTGGCCGCGTCCTTGGGGCTGTCGCGCATGTTCCGCGACGATCTGGCCCAACTCGACGCCAGCCTCATTCTCTATGACGCCTTTTACCGCTGGTGCCGCGACGCCGTGGGGGAAACCCATTCCTGGCCCAGCGACGCCCGCCCCTCCGCCCGCGCTACCTTGGAGTCTTCCGGTAAATGACCGCCGTTTCCTTCCGCGATGCCTTTTGGGTCTGGGCGCGCATCGCCGCGCTCAGCTTCGGCGGCCCGGCGGCGCAAATCGCCGTCATGCACCGTATTCTGGTCGACGAAAAACGCTGGATCGGCGAGACGCGGTTTCTGCACGCGCTGAACTACTGCATGTTGCTGCCGGGGCCGGAAGCCCAGCAGCTCGCCACCTATATCGGCTGGCTGATGCACCGCACCCCCGGCGGGCTGATGGCCGGGCTGCTGTTCATCTTCCCCGGCATGGTCGCCATTCTGGCCCTAAGCTGGCTCTATGTGCTGGCGGGCCATATCGGCGCGGTGGAAGGGCTGTTCTTCGGTCTGAAAGCCGCCGTGCTGGCCGTGGTGCTGCAAGCGGTGCAGCGGGTGGGTAAGAAAGCCCTGCGCAATCGCCCGCTCTGGGCGATGGCCGGGGCGTCGTTCATCGCCATTCATGCGTTCGACCTACCGTTTCCGCTGATCATCGTCGTCGCCGGGATCATCGGCTATCTCGGCGGCAAGCTGGGCTGGGCCGCCTTCGACCTGCACCAGTCCCACGGTTCGACTGGGCGCGGTCTGAGCGATGCCGACAGCCTGTTGGGCAACGGCGTACCCGATCACGCCAAACCCTCGCTGCGCTGGTCGCTGATCATCGCCGGGGCCTTCCTAACCCTTTGGCTGGGGCCGGTGCTGGCGCTGAATATCGTGCTGGGGCCGGATAATGTCTTCAGCACCATCGCCAGCTTCTTTTCGAAAATGGCCGTCGTCACCTTCGGCGGCGCCTATGCCGTGCTGGCCTATGTGGCGCAGGAAGCGGTGCAGACCTACGGTTGGCTTCAGCCCGGCGAAATGCTGGACGGGTTGGGCCTCGCCGAAACCACCCCTGGTCCGCTGATCATGGTAACGCAGTTCGTCGGCTTTCTGGGCGCCTGGCGCGCGCCGGGCAGCCTCGACCCACTGCTCGCCGCCACCCTGGGCGGGCTACTGACCACTTGGGTCACCTTCACCCCCTGCTTCCTGTGGATCTTCCTAGGCGCCCCCTATGTCGAAGCCCTGCGCGGTCAGAAAGCCCTGTCCGCCGCGCTGACTGCCATCACCGCCGCCGTCGTCGGCGTGATCCTAAACCTCGCCGTCTGGTTCGCCCTGCACGTGCTGTTCTGGAGCGTCCGCCCCTGGTCCGGCTACGGGCTGCACCTCGACCTGCCCGACCCCGGCAGCCTCGATCTGGGCGCCCTCGCCCTGACGCTGGCCGCCATCCTGCTGCTGTTCCGCTTCAAACGCGGCACGGGGGAAGTGCTGGCGGGCTGTGCAGTGGTGGGGGTTGTGGTGAAGCTGCTCGCCGGGATGTAAGGGTTACGGACTAATCCCCCGCTCCAGATACGTCCGCAGCACCACGAAACTCTCCGTCCGCCGCACCGCCCCGGTTTCGAACAGGCGGCGGAGGAGTTCTTCCAGCCCTGCCGCATCGCGGGTGCGGACTTTTAGAATGGCGGAGGAGGATCCGGCGACGCCGTGCATTTCTTCGACAGCCGGATCGGCCTCCGCCACGTCTTTCAGCACGTCCTTGGCATAGCCTTCGGTTTCGACATGAACGAAGGCGCAGAAGCTACGGTCCAGCGCCTCGGGGTCGAGATCGACTGTGGTGCGGCGGATCACCCCGCGCGCCTTTAGCTTCTTCACCCGGTCGTGCAGGGCCGGGGGCGAGAGGTGCAGGTGCGCCGCCATGTCGGCATAGGTGCGCGTCGCATCTTCGCGGAGAAAGCCGAGGATTTTTCGGTCGATGGGGTCCATAGCCGGTCCTTCCGAACGGGTTAGCCGAATGCCATTCGTATTTTGAATGCCATTCAGTTTATCCCTTTTCCAGCCGAATTTCATACGCCATCTTGAGTCTATTCCAGTTGGAGGAGACTTCCATGAGCAACGTCCTAGCGGCGGGCCTCGGCATCGCTTTGCCGTTTTTCAGCGGCGCGAAAACCCGGACGGGCCGCCCCGCCCCGTCGCTGAACCGCTCGGTCGCCGTGCTGATCGCCTGCGTCGCCCTGGTCGGGCTGCAAGCGCTGCTGGCCGCCCCGCTGGTGCCGGACATTGCCCAAGGCCTGGGGGCGAGCATCGCCGATATCGGTCAGGCGCTGGGTGCCTATGGCGCGATGGCCGCCCTATCCGCCTTATTCCTCGGGCCGCTGGCCGACCGGTTTAAGCGCGGGCAAGCCCTGGTGGCCGGGCTGATCGGCTTGATCGGCGGGCTGGCGCTCTGTGCGACTGCCGTCAATTGGATGATTTTTGCCGCCGGGCAAGCGCTGATGGGCGCGGCGGCGGGGGTGGTGCTGCCGACAGCCTATGCGTCGGCGGGCGATTTGGCCCCGGCTGAACGGCGTTCGGCGATTCTGGGGCGGGTGCTGCTCGGCTGGTCGGTGGCGCTGATCCTCGGCGTGCCGCTGGCGGGCCTGCTGGGGCAAGTGATCGGCTGGCGCGGGGTCTTCGCGGGTCTTGGGCTGCCGGTGCTGCTGGCGCTGCCGGTTGCTTTCGCTCTGCCCGACCCCCGCACCGAACGCGGCACGGGCCAGGGGCTAATGTCGCGCTTGGGAACCGCTGTGCGCGTGCCGGGCGTGCTGCCGATGCTGGCGGTTGGCTTCCTCAATATGACCGCCTTCTACGGCACCTATGCCTATCTGGGAACGGCGGTGCGCGCGGCGCTGCACGGCGGTTCGGCGGTCGGGGCGATCCCTGTGCTGGCCTATGGCACGGGCTTTACCATTACCGCCTTCATCAGCCCATTGATCGACCGGATCGGCCCGCGCCGGGTGCTGCCGGTCGCCGCGCTGGCGCTGATCGGCATCTTTCTAACCTTGCCGTCCGTCGTCGGCATTCTGCCCGCGCTAGTGGTGGTGATGGTCTGCTTCGGCTTCATTCAGCATCTGGTGCTGAACAGCTTCATCGGCTTGCTGTCGGTCCGCGGCGGGGCTCAGCGCGGCGTCGTCCTCGCCCTCAATACCGCAGGCACCTATATCGGCCTGATGATCGGCACCGCCAGCATGGGCCGGGTGCTGGACGCCGTGGGCTTTACCCCGGTGACGGCAACCAGCGCCGCCCTCATGGTGGTCGCGGGCGGGATCGCCCTGTGGGATCGGCGGCGCGCATAAAAAAACCCCGTCCCGGGGTGGGGACGGGGTGGAAGGGAAGGGTTCGAGCTGGGTCCGAGGACAACGCTCGCCGATGACCATATTGAGAATGACTCGCATTGGCAAGAATGATTTTGCGAGTCATTCGCATTTTCTCACCTAGCGTGGACTGACAGGTATTACGCAACGGACGATCTAGCGACCCGCAAAATCCCTGATAGGGTGCCCGGTTGCCGCCGGGGCCGAAAGCAGCGAGTCTTACACCGGTGTCTAGGGCGTTTTTACCAATTCATTAAATGCCCTAGTCCTGTGTTTTAAAGCGAATCTATCGCTGCCCAAAGGAAGGGGACTCTCCCAATGATCCGTCGCGCTATTGTGCTTGCCTTCGCCCTGCCCCTGCTGGCCGCTCCGCTGAGCGCCGTTGCCGCGACCCCGGTCGTGTCGGCCAAGACCACCGTTCAGTCGGCCGCCCCGGTCGTGAAGACCGACGTGTCGGCAAAGAAGAAGCCGCACAAGGCCAAGAAGCCGAAGAAGAAGCCGGCGACCGCTTCGTAAGCCCCCGCTGCGCGGGCAACACCGGTACGGCCTAGCGGTCGTACCGGTCCTCCTGCCACGGATTGCCTTCATTGTGATAGCCGCGGTTCTCCCAATAGCCAGGCGCATCCTTGGTTAAGAATTCGATCCGCGTCAGCCATTTGGCGGATTTCCAGAAGTAGAATTTCGGCACCACCAGCCGCACCGGCCCGCCATGCTCGCGGGTCAGGGGACTGCCCTCCCAAGAATGGGCCAGCACCACATCCTTCGCCCCGAAGTGATCAAGCCGAAGGTTCGTCGTATAGCCATCGGCGCTATGCAGCAGTACATGCCGGGCCGTTGGCAGCGGCTGCACGACACTGAGCAAGTGCCGGGCCGAGACACCGTCCCAACGGTTATCGAAGCGCGACCAAGCCGTAACGCAATGGATATCCGACAGAAACTTCTGCTGCGGTTGCGCCTGAAACTGCGCCCAATTCCAAAGCTGCGGCTGGGCAACCGCGCCGTCGATCCGCAGGCTCCACTCTTCCGGCGCGATGCGCGGCTGAATGCCAAGGTCGAGCACCGGCCAGTTCTTAACCTCATGCTGACCCGGCGGCAGGCGCTGGCGCAGCGGGTCGCCGCGCTGGCCGGTTAGCAGCCGCCCTTCTTTCGCCCATTCCTGTTTGCGGTCGATCAGCTTCGTGCGGATCGTGCCCCATAAACCATCGTCCTTGCTCATCCTCGCTCCTTTCGCCCCGCTGCCGATATGGGATGCCCCGCCCGGTTCGGCGAGGGGGGCAGATGCGGCGCCTTCGGCGCTTGCCCCGCGCGCCCGATTGTGGTTCGTCTCAGCCCATGGATTGGTTGCTGCTGCTCAAGGGGATTTTGATCGGCCTCACCGTATCGGCCCCCGTTGGGCCTGTCGCGGTGTTGTGCTTGCGTCGAACCCTGCACGTTGGCGCCGCTTCCGGCTATGCCAGCGCGGCGGGGGCCGTGGCGGCGGATATGATTTTCGGGACGATCGCCTGCTTTGGCGTTGCCGCCGTCGCGACCCTGCTGACCGAACAATCGACACCGCTGCGCCTGATTGGCGGGCTGCTGCTGCTGGGCATGGGGGTCAATTCCTGGCGCAGCCAGTCGGGCGATGATCTTAGCGATAGCCCGACGGCGCTGGCGAAAGCCTTCGGGTCGGCTTTTGCGCTGACGATCACCAATCCGATGACGATCTTCGCCTTCACCGGCCTGCTCGCTGCCTCCGACATCGTGAGCCATGACATGAGCCTTGAGGCGACCGTAACCGTCGTGCTGGGCATTCTGGTCGGCTGCGCCCTATGGTGGGGCGGGCTGGTCGTTATCGGCGTCGGGCTGCGGCGTTGGATGCGCCAGCATGACTTCCGCTGGCTGCATCATGTTTCCGGCGCCCTGCTGCTGATCTTTGGGATCGCAACCCTGGGGTCGATCCTGATCTTCTGATTATTCCCAGCCCTGCCCGATGCGGCGGGTGATCAGCGCTTCTGCCCAACCCTCGGCCACCATTGCCTGCACCGCTGTCACAACGGCACGGGTTAAGGGGACATCGGCCCGCACCTTCGGCACCTGAAGGCAGACTTCCGTTAAGGTTAGCAGCAGCCGGTCCCCCAGCAAGCCGGTGACATCGGTTTGCTGGGCATAATGCATCAGCATGACCGTCGATCCCGCCACGCCATCGAGCCGCCCGGCCGCTAACTTACGCAACATGGGCGGAAAATCGGTTTCGACCGAGCGCGGCACCGCCGGATCTTGATCAAAGCGCTCGCCATAGGTCACGCCACGGATAACGCCGATACCACCCGTCAGCCGGGCTAAATCCTCGTACTGCCTCAAGGTCAGTCCCTTGCGGGCATAGGCGACAATCGGCACGCGGAACAGGCAGGCGGGATAAGCGCTGAAGGCTTCGGCATCCTGCCGCCGGAAGGAAAGGGCAATATCAATCGTGTCGGCTTCGATCCGGCGCAGCAATCGGGCGTACGGCAGGGGTTCGATACGAAACTCGATGCCGACCCGCCGGGAAATCTCCTGAACAATCGCGCCGCTGATGCTGGGGGTTTCGGAATTTTCAACCTCCCCACCCCAGGGGGCAACATTGGTGATTCCCCACACCGGCGGCTCGGCCACCGCTGTCAACGGCGCCGCGATTAAGCTGCTGATCAGCGCGGTGAGGAGCATTTTTATAATCATTCTTAATTTTAGTCCAAATAATGCATCGTCTCCCACGATTAAGTACTACACCATAAACGCCATCGAATCGTTAAGATCGCTGGTTGGGCGACCTTTAATCGTCCTGATCTAGAAGATCATTATCTGAAGCCGCCCCCAGGACTTTCCGTGCAACGGAAAGCGAATGACCCGCGCGTAATAGCGCCGCCAAGTCTTTCTCGGCCCGCCGGGGATCGGTCGCCGTGGCGGTGCGGAACGGCCCCAAGCGCCGCCGTTTGGCATAGGCGCGGGCGGCGGTTAGGGCGATATCCTCCTCGGTCTCGGCGCGGGTTGCGGCCAAAACCGCCGTCACCGTTTCCCCCGCCACCCCTTTGGCCTTCAGCGTCTCGGCAATCAGGCGCGGGCTTTTGCCCTGGCGCAGCAGAGCGGCGACGCGGCCTTCGGCAAACCGGCTATCGTTTAGATAGCCGTAGTCCGCCGCCTTGCGGAGCACGGCCTCCCGCCGCTGGTCGGCCTCCTCCGGCGCGACCAGCCCCGCCGCCACCGCTGGGCGCAGCCGCCGGTCGAGCACTCGGCGCAGCATCTCGACGGAGGCGGAGAAGCGTTGCAGATAGCGCAGGCTAACCGCCCAGAGCCGCGCTGGGCTGACATCGGCGGGGCGCGCCGCCGCGCCTGGACGGGCTCGGGCGGCGGGTATAGGATCGCCGCCGCTGTGCGATGGGGGTGTTTGAGGCATGTCCGACCGTTTTTCCTTACCGCCGATGCCGTTGCCGCCGATGGGCGTCAATTGGCTCGGTCTCTGGACCCTGTACCTTAAGGAAGTCCGGCGCTTTCTCAATGTCTATACCCAGACGGTCGCGGCGCCGGTGGTGACGAGCTTTCTGTTTCTCGCGGTTTTCACCCTAGCGCTGGGGCGCGGGGCGGAGATTGTCGATGGCGTGCCCTACAGCCAATTCCTCGGGCCAGGGCTGATCATGATGGCGATGACCCAGAACGCCTTCGCCAATACCTCCTCCTCCCTCGTGATTTCGAAGGTTCAGGGCAATATCGTTGATCTGCTGATGCCGCCGCTCTCGCCCGCCGAGGTTACTCTGGCGATGACCGCCGCCGGGGTCACGCGCGGGTTGCTGGTCGGTCTTGTCACGGCGACGGCGATGGCGCCTTTCGTGACGCTAGCGCCCCAGCATGCTTTCTTCCTGCTGTTTCACGCGGTGATGGCCTGCACTATGCTGGCGCTGCTGGGCATGCTGGGCGGGCTTTGGTCGGAGAAGTTCGATCATATGGCGGCGATCACCAACTTCCTGATCAGCCCGCTCGCCTTCCTGTCGGGCACCTTCTACACCACGACGCGCCTGCCGCCCGATTGGCAGACCGTCGCGCACCTTAACCCCTTCTTTTATATGCTAGATGGCTTCCGCTATGGCTTTATCGACCATGCCGACGGCAGCTTAACGGTCGGGCTGATCGTGATGGTCGGCACCAATATTGCCCTATCTTATGCGGTCTACACCCTAATTCGGACGGGATATCGTCTGAAAAGCTAACCTTAAACAGCATAAAATTTTTGCTGGGCAGGTCTGCGGCGCGCGCGGCCTTATGCTCCGCCGCCGCGATTGACAGGGCAAGCCCCCCTCCCGATACTCGCTTCTTTTCCGCAACGGGCCGGGATGGCCGGTTTTCCGGGTGGAAAAGCATGGAGGGTATCGCCGTGATTCCGAGCCTGCTTCCCGTATTCAGCAGGATCAACCTTTCGTTCGAGAAGGGCGAAGGGGCCTATCTGTTCGGCTCGGACGGGCGACGATACCTCGATTTCGCCAGCGGCATCGCCGTGACGGCCCTGGGCCATGCCCATCCGCACCTAGTCGCCGCCCTAAAAGCGGCGGCGGAAAAGCCCTGGCATCTCTCCAATCTCTATGAAATTCCCGAACAGAAGCAGCTTGCCGACCGGCTGGTCGCCCATAGCTTTGCCGATACCGCCTTCTTCTGTAATTCCGGCGCCGAGACGCTGGAATGCGGCATTAAGATGGTCCGCAAGTATCATGCGGCGCGCGGGCAGGCGCAAAAGTACCGGATGATCAGCATCCAGGGCGCCTTCCACGGCCGCACCCTCGCGACCATCGCGGCGGGCGGGCAGGAAAAATATCTGGCGGGCTTCGGCCCGAAAGTCGATGGGTTCGATCAGGTTGCCTTTGGCAATCTCAACGAACTGCGCGCGGCGATCACCCCGGAAACTGCCGGGATCATGATTGAACCTGTGCAGGGCGAAGGCGGCGTGCGCGCCAATTCCGCCGACTATCTGCGCGCGCTGCGCCAGGTCGCCGACGAATTCGGCCTGCTACTGCTGTTCGACGAAGTGCAATGCGGCATGGGCCGGACCGGCACCCTGTTCGCCTATGAACAGGCCGATGTGGCGCCGGACGTGATGGCGCTGGCCAAGGGTCTCGGCGGCGGTTTCCCGGTTGGGGCCTGCCTTGCCTCGGAACGCGCCGCGTCGGGCATGACGGCGGGCGTGCATGGCACGACGTTCGGCGGCAATCCGCTGGCCATGTCGGTCGCCAATGCCGTGCTGGATGTGATGCTGGCACCAGGGTTCCTCGATCATGTCACCGCGATCAGCGAAAAGCTGCGGCACGGGCTGACGCGCATCGTCGCGGCCAACCCCGCCGTTTATGATGAAGTGCGCGGTCAGGGCCTGCTTAGCGGGCTGCGCTGCGTGGTGCCGAACGGCGAGGTGCAGACCCGTTTGCGCGAGCACGGCCTGCTGACCGTGGCGGCGGGCGACAATGTTGTGCGTCTATTGCCGCCGCTGACCATCGGCGATCAAGAAGTCACCGAAGCGCTGGCCGCGATCGAAGCGGTTGCCAGCGCCTGGGTAGCACAGGCGTAAGGTTCATGTCCGTGAAGCATTTTTTGGATCTCGATGGGATTCCCGCCGCCGAGCTGCGGGATATCCTGACCGATTCGGCCCGGATGAAGGCCGATTTGAAGGCGGGGAAGGGGACCGAACCGCGCTTGGCGGGCAAAACCCTGGCCATGCTGTTCGAAAAAGCCTCCACCCGCACGCGCGTATCGTTCGAAGTGGCAATGAAGCAGCTTGGCGGCATGACCGTCGTGCTGCGGCAGGAAGAAATGCAACTTAAGCGCGGCGAGACGATGGCCGATACGGCCAAAGTGCTATCGCGCTACGTCGATGCCATCATGATCCGTACCGGCCCGGCACAAAAGCTGGCCGATCTGGCCAAATTCGGTTCGGTTCCGGTGATCAACGGGCTGACCGATACGGGCCACCCCTGCCAAGTGATGGCGGATATTCTAACGTTCGAAGAACATCGCGGCCCAATCACCGGCAAATCGGTGGCCTGGATCGGCGATGCGAATAACGTCTGCATTTCCTGGGTCCATGCGGCGGCGAAATTCGGCTTCGAGCTGCGCATCGCCGCCCCCGGCGCCCTGGCGCCGAAACCGGACCTGCTGGACTGGGCCAAGCAACACGGCGCTACCGTGCGCGTCACCACCGAACCGCGCGCCGCCGTGGCCGGGGTTGACCTTGTGACGACCGACACCTGGGTCTCGATGGGCCAGGAGGTCGCCAACCGCAATTACCTACTGGCGCCTTATTCGGTCGATCAGGCACTGATGGCCTGCGCCAAGCCGGAGGCGGTCTTCCTGCACTGCCTGCCCGCCCATCGCGGCGAAGAGGTCACCGAAGAAGTGATCGACGGGCCGCAATCGCTGGTGTGGGACGAGGCGGAAAACCGCCTGCACGTCCAAAAAGGTATCCTCGCGTGGTGCCTCGCATGAGCGCGGGCCTCGCGGCAAACGATCCTGGGATTGCCGACGATCAAACGCTGCCGTTCTTTCTGCGCAACGCCACTGTACGCGGGCGCCTCGTCCGCCTCGGGCCGAGCTTCGATACCATCGTCACGCGCCACGGCTATCCCGAACCGGTCGCGGCGCTGCTGGGCGAGGCGTTGGCCGTCGCGGCGGCACTGGCAGGCGCGCTGAAGTTCGAAGGCGTCTTCACCCTGCAAGCCAAGGGCGACGGCGCTGTGCGCATGCTGGTGGCCGATGTCACCCACGCTGGGCATATGCGCGGCTATGCCCAGGTGGATGACGATAAGCTGCCAAAAGGCCCGGTCGCGGGGGCGGAGCGGGTTTCGGCCCTGTTGGGAAAAGGCTATCTGGCCTTCACCGTCGATCAGGGCGCGGATATGGACCGCTATCAAGGCATCGTCGAGCTACAGCCCGGCGGGCTGGACGAAAGCGTGCGCCATTATTTCCGCCAGTCGGAGCAGATCGATACCGGCCTGAAACTCGCCGCCCAACGCACGGCGCGCGGCTGGCGGGCGGGGGCTTTGTTGCTGCAACGGCTGCCGAAAGAGGGCGGTACCGATCTTGCCCGCACGCTGCTGGCCGACCCGGATTCAGAGGCCGCCGCCCAAGCCTCGGCGGACGAATGGGATCATCTGATGGCGCTGACCGGCACCGTGTCGGACATCGAACTCACCGATCCGCAGCTTGCGTCCGACGATCTCTTGTTCCGGTTGTTCCATGAGGAAGAGGGGGCGCGCCTCGGCGATCCCCATCGGCTTCAGGATAAATGTCGCTGCTCGCGGGGCCGGGTTGCCCGCGTGCTGCTGTCGCTGCCGGTTGAGGATCGCGAGCATTTGCGCGTCGATGGCGTTGTTTCCGCCACCTGCGAGTTCTGCTCCACCCGCTATCTGTTCGATGATGCCGCGCTTGAGCGGCTGCCGGAGATTGGGGAGGAGCCGTAAGGCTCTCCCTTGGCTCAAGCCCCCGCGCGACCCAGGGCGGCGGCCGTCTGAAGCCACGCCTGCCGCTGGTCGGGCGTTGAACTGCGCAGCGGCGCGAGATAGCTGAAGCGGACCGGGGCAAAGCCGCAGAACCCCAGAATCTGGCCCTTCAGTTGCCGCAGCAGCGGCTTACCGTAGACCCAGCGAAAGAAGAAGCCGGGGGTATCGGCGGTGACGATCACCCGCGCCGAGCGGCCCGCCAGCAGCCTGTCCCACCACGGGCTATCCGTGCGGTAACGGAAGGCAAAGCCGGGCAGCAGCACGGCATCGAATAAGGCTTTCAGTTTAGCGGGAACGCCGCCCCACCACATGGGCGTGACGATCACCCAATGGTCGCAGGCCGCGATCTGCGCTTGCAGGGTCAAGACCCAATCCGGCGCCGTCCCCTGGCGCTTGAAATCCCCGTAGTCCGGCACCTCTAGGCCTACGGGCAGGGTGCTAAGGGCGACCTCCGTCACCGTGTGCCCCGCCTGTTTTGCCGCCTCGGCATAGGCACTGGCCAGCGCCTCGCTGAAACTCCCCGCCCGGGGATGACCACAGAGGACCAAAATTTTCGCCATGATCGCCTCGTTCGGGGAGAAATCCCCTCGTGTTACCAATGGTCACTTTGTAAAATGATTATGTGACCAATGGCAACTTAAAAAGCGATCCGTCCCCGCGCCGCAAAAGTGCTGGGCAGTTTCATCACGGCGATCTGGCCTCGGCCCTGCTCGACGCGGCCGCCGCGCTGATCGCCGACCGGCGGGCGCCAGAGTTTTCATTGCGGGAAGTCGCTGAACGGGTTGGCGTTAGCCATACTGCCGCCTATCGGCATTTTGCGGCCAAGAATGATCTGCTGGCCGCCCTGGCGGCGCGGGCGTTCCGGCACCTACAGCGCGATATGCAGATAATCCGTGCAGCGGGCGGCCCGGCGGACCAGACCCTCGCCGCTCTCGGGCACGATTACGTGCGCTTCGCCCAAAGCCAGCCGGGCGCCTACCGAATTATGTTTCACGGGGATCTCTGCGCTGGGGGACAGCATCCCGCCTTAGCGCAAGCGGCCTATGAGGCCTATGCCGAGATGGCAGGGGTCGTTGCGGATGGGCAGCGCACTGGCTGTTTTCGCACCGACCGCAGCGCCGATGAGCTTGCGACCGCGCTATGGTCGGCCCAGCACGGCTATACGCTGCTGCTGCTGGATGGGCAAATCGCCGAAGGAGCCTTATCGGAGGGAACGCCGGGCCTTGATGCCGCCCCGCCCGCCGACCGCGCCCTGCTGACCGAGATGATGCTGGCGGGACTGAGGGCCAAGCCCCCAGCCCCGCCCAGCGCTTAGAGCTGGTTCAGCACGTAATCGGCGCTGGAGACCTCGAACTGGCCCGCCGCTTCGACGTTGAGAACCTTCACAACGCCGTCTTCCGCCACTAGGGCGAAGCGCTTGCTGCGGATGCCCATGCCATAGGCGGTGAAATCGGCATCCAGGCCCATCGCCTTGGCAAAATCGGCATTGCCGTCGGCCAGCAGCAGCACCTTATCGCCCGCTTCCTGGGCCTTACCCCAGGCCCCCATGACGAAGGCATCATTGACCGAAATACAGGCGATGGTATCGACGCCCTTGGCGGCCAGATCATCGTGCTTGTCGATGAAACCGGGCAGATGCTTGGCCGAGCAGGTCGGGGTGAAGGCGCCCGGCAGGCCGAACAGCACGACCTTCTTACCGGCGAAAATCTCCGCCGTGCTGATTTCCTTCGGGCCTTCCGCCGTCATGGTCTTGAGGGTGACGAGGGGGATTTTATCGCCGACAGAAACGCTCATGATCATCCTCTTTCGATTAAACAAACGGTTTCGGTAGTACCACTCTGCACCCATAGCGCGACAGGCCCATGACGGCATAGGGGTTTCGGGTGGGGGTCAGGATTTTCCCCCGGCGCGGCGCAAGGCTTCCTGCACGCTATCGAGCGTTAGCAATTCGGGCAGCAGCAGCCCCTCCGGCGCGCCGGGGCCATAAACGATGTTGAAGGGAATGCCATAGCGCCCGTGGCGGTTTAGGAAGGCGGCAATCGCCGGGTTCGGGCGCGTCCAATCGGCGCGCAAGGCCAGCGTGCTGGGGGCGGCGAGGGCGCGGCGCACCGTGTCACGATCCAGCACTGCCAGCTTGTTCGCCTTACAGGTCAGGCACCAATCGGCAGTAATATCGAGGAAGATAACCGTGCCCTCCGCCCGCGCCGCGTCCAGCGTGTCCGGCGACCAGGGCTGCCACAGGGTATCGTGGAGCGCGACCGGCGCGGGGGGCGGCGCCCAGCGGGCGGCCAGACTGGGCAGGGCGGCAATGCCGATCAGCCCCGCAACCGCCGCCGCCGCAACCCCGCGCCGCAACCCGATCATCGCGCCAAGCAAGGCGAGGGCGAGAAATCCCACCGCTGCCAGCGCCAGCGGATCGACCAGTGCCGCCAGCACCGTCAGCAGCCAGCCGCCCGTCGCAAGCAGCGCCAGACCGAAGCCACGCTTCACCCACAGCATCCAAGCGCCCGGCTTCGGCAGGAAGCGCACCCAGCCCGGAAAAACCGCCAGCAGCAGGAACGGCGCGGCAAACCCAAGCGCCAAGGCGCCAAAAATCGCAAAAATCGCCGCCGGTCCCTGCGCCAACGCAAAGCCTACTGCGGTGCCGACGAAGGGGGCCGAACAGGGGGTGGCCAGCAGCGTTGCGACCATCCCCGACAGGAAGGATTCGCCCCGGCTGCCGCGCCCGATGCCGCCCGCCCAGGAACTGACCGCGACGGGCAAAGCGATCTCGCGCCCCCCAAGCAGCGATCCCGCGAACAGCGCCAGCACGCCGACCATCCCGGCAAGGAACCAGGGTTGCTGGAACTGAATGCCCCAACCCACGGCACCGCCCGCCAGTTTCAGCGCGCTGGCCGCGCCCGCAAGCACCAGGAAACTGACCAGAATCCCCGCCGCCGCCGCCAGCAAATCGCCGCGCACCGCCGCCGTCGCCCGCCCGCCACTGCCGACCAACCCCAAGAGCTTTAACGACAGCACCGGCAGCACACAGGGCATAAGGTTGAGGATCAGCCCCCCCAGCAGCGCGAGGCCCAGCATCACGGCCCAGTTTCCGGCGGGCGCCGCCGCCAGGACCGGGGTTATCGGAAACTCCGCCCGCCGCTCGCCCGCCACCAGGGTTCCGGTCAGCCCGGCTTTTAGGATTTCTTCGGCGGAGGCGCCTTTCAGCGGCATCTCCAGGCTCAGACGGCTGGCGCTGCCGCTCATATCCGGGCGCGGCGCGGTCAGGCTGGCGGGGCCTTCGAGAAAGAGATCAAGCCCCGCGCGCTCGGTCGCCGTCAGCGGCGTTGCAAAGGCGAGGGTGAGGCGCAGCCGGTCACCGCTGATCGCGGCATCCTCGACCGTCATCCCGGCGGCGTCGGCGCTCCCCGGCAGCAGGGCGAGGCCCTCGGCGATCCGCGCGGCGTCCAGCGCCGGGCCGCCCGGCCCCGGCGGCAGGGTCAACGCCAGATCGGCGCGATAGGGCACGCAAATCTCGGCACAGGCGAGGTAATCGACGCCCAGTTTCAGCGGCAGCGCTTGCCCGGCATCCAGCAGTTTCGCCTCGATGGGCAGTACCAGCGCCTGTTCGTAGGCGAAGGTTTCGATGCCCAATAGCACCGCGCGTTTTGGGGCCGGATAGCGCAAATCGGCGTAAATCAGGTTTTGGCTGCCGGTCCAATCGAGCGTCGGCGGCAATCCGGCTTCCCCCGGCGTGCGCCAATAGCCATGCCAGCCAGGGGCGAAGCGGAACTCCAACGCCAGGGTTACCCGGTCGGTCCCGCCGATGGCGTCCGTGGCCGTCAGCAGGCGCACGGCAGCATTACCGTCGCCGATCCAGTCGGTCGCCGCCGCCCGCGCCGCCGCTACCGGCAGAAGGCACAGCAGCAGAACCGCACAAAAGCGCTTCACAATCGCCAGGGGGTATCCCATCTTAACCCTATTACGCTGAACCCTTGTGCCTGGATGATGTAAGCCCACCGTGAGCGAATCCCAATACCTGACCGGTCAATTCCTGATCGCCATGCCGCAATTGACGGAAAAACCCTTCGCGCGGTCGCTGATCTATCTCTGCGCCCATAATGCCGACGGGGCAATGGGGCTGATCGTCAACCAGCGCGCCGGGACGATGAAATTCCAGGATGTGTTTAGCCAATTGGAAGTCGAAGCCGCCGCCGATATTGGCGATGCGCGGGTGCATTTCGGCGGGCCGGTGGAGCCGCGCCGGGGCTTCGTGCTGCACTCGACCGACCGGTTGGAAGAAAGCTCGATGATCGTGGCCGAAGACGTGGCCCTCACCTCGACCATCGATATTCTGCGCGCCATCGCCGAAGGCCAAGGCCCGCGCCGGGCGATGCTGGCCTTGGGGTATGCCGGATGGAGCGCCGGGCAACTGGATAAGGAAATCCAGAGCAATTCCTGGCTATCGGTAGAACCCGACGACGCGCTGCTGTTCGACGCCGACCTCGATACCAAATGGCACCGGGCGATTGCCAAGCTCGGGGTGGATATTACGATGCTCTCCAGTGAGGCAGGGCACGCCTGAGGGCGGACCCCGCCGCTGTGCTTACCGCCCCTTCGCCGCTCGCCAGGTTGCGAATTCAGCCTTATGCCGCTCTTCCGTCGCCGGATACAGGCCTAGGATCGTATGCCCGCCGAGGACTTTTTCGGTGACGAAATCCTCATAAGCCGTCATTTCAACGGCCTCGTCGGCCACCGCATCGGCGAGTGCGGCGGGGATGATCACCACGCCCTCGCCATCACCCACCACCACATCGCCCGGCCAGACCGGCACGTCGCCGCACCCGATGGGCACGTTGATATCGAGCGCCTGATGATGGGTGAGGTTGGTCGGGGCCGAGGGGCGGTTGTGGTAGGCGGGAATATCGAGATCGGCGATCTCCGGGCTATCGCGGAAGCCGCCATCCGTCACCACGCCCGCCACGCCGCGCACTTGAAGCCGCGTGACCAGGATCGACCCGGCCGAAGCGGCCCGCGGGTCTTTGCGGCTGTCGATCACCAGCACCGATCCCGGCGGGCATTCTTCCACCGCCTTGCGCTGCGGGTGGGCGTGGTCGAGGAAGACAGAGACGGGGTTCAAATCCTCCCGCGCCGGGATATAGCGCAGGGTGAAGGCCTCGCCGACCATCACCTTGCCCTTAAATTTGATCGGGCGCACGTCTTGGATGAACTGATTGCGCAGGCCGCGCTTAAACAAAATGGTGCAGAGCGTGGCGGTGCTGATGGTGGACAGCTTCGCGCGCGTGGCGTCGGACAGCATGGGATGGTTCCTTATGGGATTTGTTGATTAGAAGATCACGGGTTCGGACACCGGCGCGCCGAAATCGGTGCGTAGGAAGTCGAAGTCGCAGCCTTCGTGCGCCTGCTGGATATGTTGGGAGAACATCCAGCCGTAGCCACGTTCGTAGCGCGGGGTAGGGGCGGGCAGGGCGGCCCGGCGGCGCAGCAACTCGTCTTCCGGCACGTCGAGATGGATGGTGCGGCCCGGAATATCGACGGCGATGCGGTCCCCCGTCTTCACCAGGGCCAGCGGCCCGCCGACATAGCTTTCCGGCGAAACGTGCAGAATACAGGCGCCGTAGCTGGTGCCGCTCATCCGCGCGTCGGAGATGCGCACCATGTCGCGCACGCCCTGCTTCACCAGCTTCTTCGGGATCGGGATCATCCCCCATTCCGGCATCCCCGGCCCGCCCAGCGGCCCGGCGTTGCGCAGCACCAGCACGGTATCGGGCGTCACGTCGAGATCGTCGCGGTCGATCTGCTCTTTCAACGCCGGGTAATCGTCGAAGACCAGCGCCGGGCCGGTGTGGCGCAGCAGATGCGGTTCGGCGGCGGACGGTTTCACCACGCAGCCATTGGGGGCGAGATTGCCGCGCAACACCGCCAGCGCCCCTTCGGCATAGATGGGATTATCGAGCGGGCGGATCACATCGTCGTTATAGACTTCCGCCCCCTCCAGCTCCTCCGCCCAGGTCCGGCCCGAGGCGGTGATCTGCGTCAGGTCGAGGAAGGGTTTCAGCCGCGTCATCAGCCCCAGGAAGCCGCCCGCGTAGTAGAAATCTTCCATCAGATATTTTTCGCCGCTGGGGCGGATATTGGCGATCACCGGCACCTTGCGGCTGGCGGCGTCGAAATCATCAAGGCTGATCGCGTGCCCCGCCCGCCGCGCCATCGCCAGCAGATGAATGACGGCATTGGTCGAACAGCCCATCGCCATTGCCACCGTAATCGCATTGCGGAAGGCGGCTTCGGTTTGGATTTTGGCGGGGGTCAAATCTTCCCACACCATTTCCACCGCCCGGCGCCCGGCGGCGGCGCACATGCGGATGTGGTTGGAGTCGGCAGCGGGGATGGAGGAGGCGCCCGGTAGGGTCATGCCGATGGCTTCGGCCAGCGCCGTCATGGTGGAGGCGGTGCCCATCGTCATGCAGACACCGTAGGAGCGGGCGATACCCACTTCCATCTCGCCCCAATCCTTATCGGTGATGTTCCCGGCGCGGCGCTCGTCCCAATATTTGAAGGCGTCGGAGCCGGACCCCAGCACCTTGCCGTGCCAATTGCCGCGCAGCATCGGCCCTGCCGGAACATAGACCGACGGCAGCCCGGCGCTGGTGGCGCCCAGCAGCAGGCCCGGCGTCGTCTTATCGCAGCCGCCCATCAGCACCGCCCCATCGACTGGGTGGGAGCGCAGCAGTTCTTCGGTCTCCATCGCCAAGAAATTGCGGTAGAGCATCGAGGTTGGCTTGACCTTGCCTTCCGACAGGGAAATCGCCGGAAGTTCGACCGGGAAGCCGCCCGCCTGCAAAATCCCGCGCTTCACATCCTCCACCCGCTGCTTGAAATGGGCGTGGCAATAGTTGAAGTCGGACCATGTGTTGATGATGGCGATAACGGGCTTGCCGATATAATCCTCGGCGGAATAGCCCATCTGGTTCATGCGCGAGCGATGGCCGAAGGAACGGAAATCATCGGGCGCGAACCAGCGCGCACTACGGAACTGGTCGGGGGTTTTGCGGGTCATGGGAACACCTGGCGTTTCGGGGGCGGGCGGCGTTGTCCGCAGCCCTATTTTGTTGTCTGACAAATTTACTAGAACCCGGTCTTCTGGGGAGCGTCAAGGCCGAAAAGCAGCACCGCCCGCGTGAAAGATTTGTCAATTGCTCCAGCCCCGCAGCGAACACATGGGACCGTCCCGCCGTCGCCGCTGGACAGGCGCTCGAAAGGGCAGGAAAGCTGTCAAAAATCGACTTACGGGGGAAACGCTATGAAAATCACGATCCTCGGCGCCGGGGCCATCGGCGGGAATATCGCGGCACATCTGGCGCGCGGCGGGCTGGAGGTTTCGGTCGTCGCGCGCGGCGCCCATCTGGCGGCCATCCAAGCGAACGGCCTGCGCTTCACCAGCCCCTCCGCCGATTTCACCGTGCGGCTGCGCGCCACCGACCGGCCGGAGGACTTGGGGCCGCAGGATCTGGTCATCGCCACCGCCAAGGCCCACAGCCTGCCCGCCGCCGTGCCGGGCTTGAAAGCCCTGCTAGGGCCGGACACCCCAGTGATCTATGGTATTAACGGCGTTCCCTGGTGGTATTTCCACGGTCACCCGAACCCGACCTGGGCGGAAAAGCGCATCGACCGGCTGGACCCGGACGGCGGTCTGTGGGACGGGGTCGGCGTGGATCGCACCATCGGCTGCGTGCTGACCTCGCCCATGACCGTCACGGCGCCGGGCGTCGTTCACTGCAATTGGGACAAGAGCAGCTTCATGCTCGGCGAACCCACGGGCGGGCTGACGCCGCGCCTCACCGGCTTGGTCGACGCGCTGAAACCGGCGCTAGACGGCGTTGGCGCCACGCCTGACATTCGCACGGCCGTCTGGAGCAAGATCATCCTCAATCTTGCGGGGTCGTCGATTGGCGTGCTGTCGGCCTCCACCGCCGGGGATATTCCCGCCCGCCCGGAACTGAAAGACCTTTATAGGAAGATCCTCGAAGAAGGCGCCGCCGTTGCCGCCGGGCTGGGCGTTACTGTCTCCGCCGATTTCGATGGGCGCATGGCGGCGATGATGGGCACCACCCACCGCGCCTCGATGCTGCAAGACCTCGAAGCCGGGCGCCCGTTGGAACTCGATGCCCAGTTCGATGCCGTGCGCGACCTCGCGCGCTTGGCGGGGGTGCCGACGCCGGTGCTGGATATCTTGGTGCCGCTGCTGCGGATGCGGGCGCGGCAGTAGGGTTCAGTCCCTAACCGAGAGTCGCTGCCGCTGCTGGCCGGTTCCGTCGAAATTGGCGGGATCGAGCCAGCGGCCATAGGCGGCGGCCAAGCGCGGCCATTCGCCGTCGATGATCGAAAACCACGCCGTATCGCGGTTGGCGCCCTTGGCGACCATATGCTGACGGAAAATCCCTTCGAAGGTGAAGCCAAAGCGTTCGGCGGCGCGCTTAGACGGTTCATTGCCGTTATGGCATTTCCATTCGAAGCGGCGATAGCCAAGCGTTTCGAAAGCGTAACGGGCAAAGAGAAACAAAGCTTCCGTCGCCACCCGGCTGCGGGCGATAGCAGGCCCCCAGTGGATGCTGCCAATCTCGATAACGCCATGCGTGGGATCGATGCGCATCAGCGCCTGCCGTCCTTCCGCTTTGCCGGTGGCCTTGTCGATGACGGCGAAGAACAACGGATCGTCGCTGGCGGCAACCTTGACCAACCACGCATCGAAATCCGCACGGTTAGACGGAACTGTTTCGAAAAGGTAACGGAACCGATCCGCCGCCCCTGGCGCGATGGCGGCGGCATAGAGATCATCGCCATGACGGGCCGGGTCGAGTGGCTCCAGCCGGGCATACAGCCCATCGAGCGGAACCCGCTGCGGGCGCGGCACGCCCTGCCATTGGCTAAGATCGGTCACGGTCCATCCTTTCGAAAATCGCCCAAAAACTCTTATCGATCCGCCGCCGTTTCGGCCAGCAGCCAGTCACGGAAGGCGGCGAGCGGCGGATAATCGGCGCGGTCGGCGGGCCAAGCGAGATAATAGGCCTCGGCGCTTTGCAGCGGCAAATCGAGCGCCCGCACCAAATCGCCGCGCGCTAACTCCTCGGTGATCAAAAACTCCGGCAGCAACCCAATCCCCAGCCCGGCGATAGCTGCTTGCGCCGCCGTGGCGAACTGATCGAACAGCATGCCGTGGACCGGCAGCGGCGGCACGCCATAGGCATCCAGCCAGCGTTCCCAGGCATCGGGACGGGTGGTGAGATGCAGCAGCGGCGCCTTGCGCAGATCGGCGGGCGCGCGAAAATCATAGGCCTCGCGCAGGCCGGGGCCACAGGCGGGCACCACGGTTTCCCGGCGCAGTAACGCCGTTTCCGCGCCCGGCCAATCTGGCCCGCCGAAGTGGATGGCGGCATCGACCGGCTCTAACCGAAAATCGAAGGGGTTGAGACGGGTCAGCAGGTTCAGCGTAATCCCCGGATGGCGGGACAGAAACCCCGGCAGGCGCGGCGCCAACCAGCGGGTGCCGAAGGTCGGCAGGATCGCCAGCGTCAGCGTGCCGCCGAAGGGATTGGCGCGCAGGTTCAGCGAGGCGCTGCTAATCCGGTGCAGCGCCTCGCGGATCTCCCGCGCATAGGCCGCGCCGCCCAGGGTAAGCCGGATGGTTTGGCGTTCGCGGTGGAACAGCTCCACCTCTAACTGTTCTTCCAACGCTTTGATCTGGCGGCTGACGGCGCTTTGGGTCAGCGCCAATTCCTTCGCCGCCGCCGTGATGCTGCCGGTACGCGCCGCCGCTTCGAAGGCGGAGAGCAAGGGAAGGGACGGCAGAAAGCGGCGGGGTCCGGGCATCTCATTCCTAATCAGAATGACCTCTTGACTAAGACTTAATAGGCATCCCGGCTAAGCGCAAGCTATGAGCTGATTTACGCTCTCTCACCCCTCCCCGCCGTGCTTACATTCCGACCGAATAGGAATGATGAGACGGCAAGATGGTCTGCCATGCTGAACAATCCCCAATCCCACGGCCTGTGGGAAATGACCGCCGCCCCGGCCCCGGCCACCGCCTCGCTGACGGGCGGGATCGACGCCGATGTCGTTATCGTTGGCGGCGGCTATACAGGCCTATCCGCCGCCCTGCATCTGGCGGAAGGCGGGGCGAAAGTCGCGCTGCTGGAAGCGGTGGAGATCGGTTTCGGCGGGGCAGGGCGCAATGTCGGCCTTGTGAATGCCGGTATGTGGGTGATGCCGAAGGCGCTGATCGATACGCTGGGCGAGGATTATGGCAATCGGCTGCTCGATGCCCTCGGCAACGGCCCGCGCCAAGTTTTCACCCTGATCGAGCGGCTTGGCATCGCCTGCGAGGCCGAACCGCATGGCACCCTGCATTGTGCCGTTGGGGCAGCAGGGCTGAAGGAACTCGAAGACCGCGCCGCCCAATGGCAAGCGCGCGGCGCCCCGGTCGAACTGCTGGGGGCCGACGAAACCCGGCGTAAGGTCGGTGGCGGCACCTATACCGGGTCGCTGCTGGATAAGCGCGCTGGAACCATCCAACCGTTGGCCTATGCGCGCGGCTTGGCCCATGCCGCCGTTACGGCCGGGGCGCAGATTTTCACGGGCAGCCCCGTGCTGGCGATCGAAGAAACCGGCAGCCGTTGGGAAGTGCGCACCGCGACCGGCTGGGTGAAAGCCAATTGGGTGATCGTCGCCACCGATGCCTATAGCCACGGCCCTTGGGCGGCGCTGCGCGAAGAACAGGTCTATCTGCCCTATTTCAACTTCGCCACCCGCCCACTGTCGCCCGCGATGCAGAAGCAGATTCTGCCCGAACGGCAAGGCGCCTGGGACACCAAGGAAGTGCTGACCTCCTTCCGCTTCGACCGCGCCGGGCGGCTGGTTTTCGGCAGCGTCGGTGCGCTGGCCGGGGCGGGGGAGGCGATCCACCGCGCCTGGGCGATCCGGTCGCTGCACCGACTGTTCCCGGACATCGGCCCGGTGGCGTTTGACGCCGCCTGGTACGGGATGATCGGCATGACGTCCGACAATCTGCCGCGTTTGCATAGCCTGTGCCGCAACATCATCGCGTTTAGCGGCTATAACGGGCGCGGCATTTCCCCCGGTACCGTCTTCGGCGAACGGCTGGCGGCGCATATTCTCGGCAAAGTCTCCCAAGCCGATCTGCCGCTACCTATCTCCGCTTTTGAAAACCGACCCTTCCGCCGCCTGCGCGAACGCTATTACCAGCATGGCGCCGAACTGGTTCACCTGACCGAAGCGCGGTTTTAAGCCTAACATCATTCCAACTTGGCATGATGTCGTGCGCGGGCGCCGCTGGTCTGGCCCGTCGAAGAATGATTGACTGCCCCATCTCTTAAGCCCGAGTGACCCGCGCACTCCCCGCTGCCCCGAGGAAAGAATAATGTCGAACACGTCTGTTTCCGTCGCTGCCGAGGTTCCGGCCCTGCTCGAAAGCCTGGGGGTCGCGCGCGATAGCTTTACCGGTGGCACCCTGACGGTCCGCTCGCCGATCACCGGCGAACTGATTGCGGCGGTGAAGGAAGATACCGCAGCGGTCGCCAAGGCCGCCATCGACAAGGCCCATGAAGCCTTCAAGGCGTGGCGCCTGGTTCCGGCCCCGAAGCGCGGCGAGCTGATGCGCCTACTGGGCGAAGAGCTGCGCACCCATAAGCAGGCGCTGGGCCGCCTTGTGTCGCTGGAAGTCGGTAAGATCACCTCCGAAGGCTTGGGCGAAGTCCAGGAAATGATCGACATTTGCGATTTCGCCGTCGGCCTGTCGCGCCAGCTTTACGGCCTGACCATTGCCACCGAACGGTCGGAACACCGGATGATGGAAACCTGGCACCCGCTGGGCGTCACCGGCATCATCTCCGCCTTCAACTTCCCCGTCGCGGTTTGGTCGTGGAATGCGGCGCTGGCCTTCGTCTGCGGTAATTCCTGCGTTTGGAAGCCCTCGGAAAAGACCCCGCTGACCGCGCTCGCCACCCACGCGCTGTTCGATAAGGCTTTGGCCCGCTTCAAGGCCGAAGGCGGCACGGCACCGGAGGGTCTCTCCGCCCTCATCATCGGCGGGCGCGAGATTGGCGAGCTGTTGGTCGATCATCCGAAGGTGCCGCTGGTCTCCGCCACCGGCTCCACCGCGATGGGCCGCGCCGTTGGGCCGAAGCTGGCCGCGCGCTTTGCCCGCGCCATTCTGGAACTCGGCGGCAATAACGCCGCGATCATCGCGCCGACCGCCGACCTCGACCTGACCTTACGCGGCGTCGCCTTCGCCGCGATGGGCACCGCCGGGCAGCGCTGCACCACCCTGCGCCGCCTCTTCGTCCACGACAGCATTTATGATGCCTTCGTACCGCGCCTGAAGAAGGCCTACGAAAGCGTGCCGGTCGGCAATCCGCTGACCCAAGGAACCCTCGTCGGCCCGCTGATCGACAAGGGCGCCTTCGACGCCATGCAGCGCGCGCTGACCGAGGCGAAGGCCGCGGGCGGCACCGTGCAGGGCGGCGAGCGGGTGAATGAGGCGGCGGGCGCCGACGCCTATTACGTCCGCCCGGCCCTGGTGGAAATGGGCAGCCAGACCGGCCCCGTGCTGCACGAAACCTTCGCGCCGATCCTCTATGTGATGCGCTATAGCGATTTCGACGCGGTGCTGGACCTGCATAACGACGTGCCGCAGGGCCTCTCGTCCTCGATTTTCACCAATGACCTGCGCGAAGCCGAGGCGTTCCTGTCGGCACGCGGCTCCGACTGCGGTATCGCCAACGTCAACATCGGCCCGTCGGGTGCCGAAATCGGCGGCGCCTTCGGCGGCGAAAAGGAAACCGGCGGCGGGCGCGAATCCGGCTCGGATTCATGGAAAGCCTATATGCGCCGTGCCACCAACACGGTGAACTACGGCCGCACCCTGCCGCTGGCCCAGGGCGTGAAGTTCGACGTGGCGTAAGCTGCGGGAACCATCAGCGTTTTTGGAAGGACCGTCCCGCGATGGGCGGTCCTTTTCTTTTGCTCAAAACAAATATTCCCGTTTTGTTCTTGATTCTCAATGCAATCTAGAATAGTTTTAGGGGCCGCTATCCAAGAGGCTCCCATGACCGAAAATTGCATTGCCCGTACCGGAGATCTTCACTTCTGCCCTTTGCCGGGACATGGGGTGACGCCCATCGTGACCGGCGAACCCTGGGTAACCGTTGCGGGCCAAAGCGTCGCCTGTACCGACGATGAAACCGGCTGCGGCGCCGCGCTGATCGGCAGTGCTGGCTTCTTCCAGATCAACGGCCGCCCGGTCGTCCGCCGAGGGGACAGTTCCAGCCATGCCGGGGTAGTGGTCGACGGGGCGGAATTTTTTGTTATCGCAGATAAGACAGGGCTATTTTTGCACGCGGGGCTAGGATCAGGGCAGCTTAGTCCGCCAGAACAGTTTGTTGTCGACCATTGGGAAGATGCAAAAAAAATTGCGACTCAGCTTAATACAACCCCTACGATCATTCTCGGAATTGCTGCTGCAGAGAGTGGATGGGGAAAGAGTGATACAGCAAAAGATAATAATTTCTTTGGCCTCCATGCTCCACAGCGCTATCAAGTTGATTGGCGATTGAACCGCCCCCAAGGTGGGAAGGGGGCGATTAAACTTCCTATCTTTTCAACTTTCTACGACTCTGGACGAGCATTTGCCGAAGGCAATGGTAGGCATATCCAGGGCGAAACAGATCCGTTGAAAGTGGGAACCATCCTTCAAGAAAAGGGCCGGTTCGGTATTGACACGTCTACGGGTAGCAATGTTCCGACCTACGCCACATTCATTGCCGGTCGAATCGGTGATGTTGGCCGACGGGTCAGCAAGTTAGGCTTGCAATGACAGCAACTAAGATACTGCGTCTTATTGCCCTTTTGCTGGTCTTGCTCCCACTCTTCGCCCAGGCTGCGGAGCGTTACGCCTTCCCCAAGGCCGACCTTGCCCGGATGATCAATCTCTTTGCCCGCGACGTCGCTAACCCCCGCTATTACGCGCTTGATGGGTCGCTGGACAGTCCACAAGCCTTAACGACAGATGCAGGCGAGACGGCGGAATATGTCGCTTTCAACCTGATCCCCAGCGTCAAGGGCGCGCGGGGGTTTGGGCCAACCTATTTTATGAATATCGTCAGCGGTCAGGTATTTCGCCTTGATATTGGCTGCACGGAACAGACCTCGCCGCGCCTGACGGCCTATCTCAACCGCTATCGAGCGCGGCATCCGATTCCCGCTGAGACTTTGGCCAAGCATCAGGCCCACTTTCAGAAACTACTGGCCGGTGCCGATATTTGCAGCAAATAGGAGGAGTTACCCCCGCAACCCCGGCAGTTCCGGCGTTCCGCCGTCGCGCGGCGGGAAGCGGAGTTTTTCGGCACGGCTGAGGTCCACTGAGACCAACTGGCTCACCCCCCGTTCGGCCATCGTCACACCGTAGAGTCGGTCCATGCGCGCCATGGTCAGGCGGTGGTGGGTGACGCAGAGGAAACGGGTGCCGCTTTCCGTGGCGATATGGTCGAGCAAGCCGCAGAAACGGTCGACGTTCGCGTCGTCCAGCGGTGCGTCCACTTCGTCGAGCACGCAGATCGGCGAGGGGTTGGTCAGGAAGACGGCGAAGATCAGCGACAGGGCGGTCAGCGCCTGCTCGCCGCCCGACAGCAGCGAGAGGGTTTGCAGCTTTTTGCCGGGCGGGGAGGCCATGATTTCGAGGCCCGCCGCCAACGGATCGTCGCTTTCGGTCAGTTGCAGATGGGCGCGGCCACCGCCGAACAGGCGCACGAACAATTCTTCAAAATAGCCGTTCACCTTCTGGAAGGACGCCAGCAGCCGTTCCCGCCCCTCGCGGTTGATGCTGGCGATGGCGCCGCGCAGCCGGTCGATGGCTTGGGTCAGATCGTCCTTTTCGGCGGTCAGCGTTTCGATTTGGGCGACGATCTCCGCCAGTTCCTGATCGGCGCGCAGGTTGACCGGCCCCAGCGCCTCGCGCTCCGCCGACAGTTTTTCGAGGCGGCTGGCGGCGCTGTGGGCGGCTTGCGCCACCGCCTGCGGGGCGAGATCGGGGTCGAGCGCCGCCTGGGCCACCACCTCGTCCGGGCGGCAATCGAGCCGTTCACGGATCCGGTCAGCCACGGCCTGGGCGTCGCGGATGGCGGCGTCCTGGGCGGCTTCGGCGCGAATCCGGCCTTCGCGCGCGCTGGCCGCCGCCCCTTCGGCCTCCTTCAGGCGCCGGGTCGCCTCGCTCGCCGCGCGGTCGGCAGCGGCCAGCGTGTCACCCACGGCGCGGCGCTTGGCTTCGGCGGCCTCGATCTGCGCCAACAGCGCATCGCGCCGGTCGGCGAGATCGTCGGGCGCCTGGGCCAGTTCCGCCGCTTCGGCATCCGCTGCCGCCTGCCGGGCGGCAAGATCGGCCAAGACCGCCGCCGAATTTTGGGCCCGCCGCTGCCAATCGGCCTGTTCGCGCGCCACTTGGGCCTGCCGCGCCCCGCGCGTCAGGGCGTCGCGCTTCAACCGGTCGGCCTCGCTGCGCAGGGTTTGCGCCTGGGCGCGCTGGCTGGTCGCCTCCGCCCGCGCCTCGGCCAAGGCTGCCAGCAAGGGTTCGGAGGAACCAAGCGCCGCCCGTTCGGCTTCGGACGCGCGTTGATCGGCCTCCAG
Organism: Elstera cyanobacteriorum; assembly: GCF_002251735.1. Lineage (NCBI taxonomy): Bacteria > Pseudomonadati > Pseudomonadota > Alphaproteobacteria > Rhodospirillales > Rhodospirillaceae > Elstera > Elstera cyanobacteriorum. The sequence goes on from NZ_NOXS01000027.1 coordinate 45,941, forward strand.
CGCCGTCGCGTCCGCCGTCAGCCGGTCGAGCGTCGTGGTCAGGGCATTGCGCTTGGCTTCTGCCGCCGACAGCAGCGCCGACTGGCGCCGGTAGCTATCCTGCATCGCGGCGGCGTGATCGGCGGCGGCTTTGACCTGTGCCCGCGCCCCGGTTTCCGCCTCGCGCGCCCGGGCCAGCGCCTCCGCTGTGCGGGCCTGCCGTTCTTCGGCGAACATTTCTTCTTCTTCCAGCCCGGCGATTTCATCGTCGAGGCGGGTCAGGTGATTGCGCCGCTCCAGCCGCAAGGCCGCCCGGCTGGGGGCACCCGCCGCCGCGCGGAACCCGTCCCAGCGCACAAGATCGCCCGCCGGGGTCACCAGCCGCTGCCCAACGCTAAGGTGCGGCCAGAGCGCCAGCGCCGTTTCGAGATCGGCAACCACCCCAACCGCCATCAGCCGCCGCGCCAGCGCCTCCGGCCCGCCGACATAGGCGCTGAGGGGCCGCGCGCCATCGGGCAGCGAATCGGGCCGGGTCAAGCGGCGGCCTTCCGGCTGCTGCCAAAAGGTGCTGGCGCCGCGCGGATTATCGGCCAGCCGGGCGGGGGCTTGCAGATCATCCCCCAAAGCTGCCGCTAAGGCCGCTTCATACCCCGGTTCGACCGTCAGCGCGTCGATCACCGGGTCTTTCACCCCCGGCGGCAGATCGGCGGCCAGGGCGGCGGCGATGCCCGCCTGTTCCGCCGTCAAGCGCGCCCGCCGCGCCGCCACCGCCTGCACCATGCGCGCCGCCTCCGCTTCCGCTTCCTGGGCGCGGCGCTGCGCTTCCTCCGCCTGGGTCAGCCGGGTGCGGGCATCATCTTCCGCCGCCAGCACGGTTTCGAGCTGGGCTTCCAGCTCCTCCGCATCGGGCAGGGTACCGAGTTCGGCATCAATCGTGGCGAGATCGCCGCGCAGCTTGTCTTGCTCCGCCGATAGGCGCGCACGGCGGGCGGAAAGATCGTTGAGGTGCCGTTCCAGCGTCGCCCGACGGGCATCGGTGGTGGCGAGGGTTTCCGTCGCCGCCTGCACCGCCGCTTCGGCGCGTTCGAGCGAGGCTTCTTGCTCGGCCAAGAGCTCCAGCGTTTCACCCAGGCGTTCTGCGTCCAGCGCGGCGGTTTCGGCCAGGGCTTCGGCTTCTTCGGTCAGGCGGGCGAGGGCGGCGTCGGCATCCCCGGCCAGGTTCGCCTCGCGCTCCTGGTCACGGGCCAGCAGGGCGAGCCGTTCTTGCAGCGCGCGGGTTTGATCGACCAGCCGTTGCGCCTCGCCATCAAGCGCGCCCTGGGCGGCGTGCAGCCGGTGCAAAGCGGCGGCGGCTTCCGCATCGGCCTCGCGCAGGGTTGGCAGTTGCTCGCGCAGCTCGATTTCCAACACCGTGAGTTCGGCGACTTTCTCCAGCGATTCCGCGACCTTCAATTCCGCCGCGCGCAGGGCTTCCGCCGCTTTGCTGCGCCCGAGCTTGGCATCGAGCCAACGGATGGCCAGCAGCACGGTTTCCGCCGCGCGAATCGCATCCGACAGTTGGCGATATTTGGCCGCCTGGGCCGCCTGACCTTCCAAGCCGTCGCGCTGTTTGGCCAGCGTGCCGAGAATATCGTCGATGCGCGCCAGATTGGTTTCGGCGGCGGTCAGGCGCTGTTCCGCTTCTTTGCGCCGCGCCTGCAAACCGCCGATCCCCGCCGCATCTTCCAAAATTGCCCGCCGCTCGAAGGGCCGGGCGTTGATCATCGCCGCAACGCGCCCCTGGCTGACAAGGGAGGGGGAGTTCGCCCCGGTCGCCGCATCGGCAAACAGCATCTGCACGTCGCGCGCCCGCGACTCCCGGCCATTCACCCGATATTGAGAGCCTTGGCCGCGGTCGATGCGGCGGCTGACCTCTAATTCGCTCGCGTCGTTAAAGGCGGTCGGGGCACGGCGGGCGGCATTATCGATCAGCAGTTGGACTTCGGCGTGATTACGCGCCGGGCGGCTGGTGGTGCCGCCGAAAATCACATCGTCCATTTCGCCGCCGCGCATCTGGCGGGCCGAGGTTTCGCCCATCACCCAGCGCAGCGCTTCGACGAGGTTCGACTTGCCGCAGCCATTGGGGCCGACAACCCCGGTCAGCCCCGGCTCGATCAAAAGATCGGTCGGCTCGACGAAGGATTTGAACCCGGCGAGGCGCAAGCGCGTGAACTGCATGGGCGGAGGTTTTCCCGGTTCAGCGGCAAAAGGCAAGAGGCGCGACGCAACGGCCGCCCTTCTGCAAGGCTGCCCTGCGGACACTTTTAGAAACGAAACTTGAAACGAAATTTCATAGCGCTATTATGATGTTGAAACGCGCAAAACGAATTTATGAGCTTCGCTATGACCGCCGCCCCCGCCCCCATCGCTTGTGATCTTTTGGTCGTGGGAGGTGGCATCAATGGCACCGGGATCGCCCGCGATGCCGTGGGTCGGGGGCTGAGCACCGTGCTGTGCGAGGCCGGAGATTTGGCGCGCGCCACTTCCTCCGCCTCCTCCAAACTCATTCACGGCGGCTTGCGCTACCTTGAATATTACGAGTTCCGGCTGGTGCGCGAAGCCTTGAGCGAGCGGGAAGTGCTGCTGCGCGCTGCGCCGCACATCATCTGGCCGCTGCGCTTCGTGCTGCCCCATAACCCCGGCCTACGCCCGGCCTGGATGATCCGCCTTGGCCTGTTCCTCTACGATCATCTCGGCGGGCGGAAGCTCTTACCTGCCTCCGAAGGCGTGCGCCTGCGCCGCCACCGCTACGGCAAGGGTACGAAAGCCGCGCTCGACAAGGCTTTCGTCTATTCTGACTGCTGGGTGCAAGACGCGCGCCTCGTTGTCCTCAACGCCCTGGATGCGCAGGAGCGCGGGGCGCAGATCTTGCCCCATACCCGCTTGATCCACGCTGAACGGATCGGCAGACGCTGGGAGGCCACGCTTGAACGGGCGGACGGCACGCGCCTAACCGTCTCCGCCGCCGCCATCGCCAATGCCGCCGGTCCCTGGGTGTCGGACGTGCTGAACGAGCGCCTGGGCCGCAAGACCGATAAGCGCGTGCGCCTGATCAAAGGCAGCCATATCGTCGTGCCGAAGCTACACGCGGGCGACCAAGCCTTCATTCTGCAGAACGCCGACCGGCGCATCGTGTTCGTCATTCCCTACGAGGGCGACTATTCGCTGATCGGCACCACCGACCATGATTATCAGGGCGACCCGGCCCAAGTGGCAATTACGCCAGAGGAAACCGATTATCTCTGCGCTATCGCCAATGCGCATTTCGAGAAGCAGATTTCGGCGGCGGATGTCGTCTGGTCCTATAGCGGCGTCCGCCCGCTGTACGATGACGCCGCTGCCAATGCCTCCGCCGTGACGCGCGACTATACGCTCGATCTGGATGCCCCCGCCGGGGCGGCGCCGCTGCTGTCCGTCTTTGGTGGCAAGATCACCACCTATCGCTGCCTGGCGCTGGAGGCGGTGGACGATCTGCTGACCGCCCTCGGCCAACCCGTTAATGCCGGTCTGGGCCGGAACTGGACCGCCGCCGCGCCCTTGCCCGGCGGGGATATTCCCAATGCCGATTTCGACGGTTTCTTGCGCCAGCTTGAGGCGGAATACCCCTTCTTGCCACCAGACCTCGCCCGCCGCTACGCCCGCGCCTACGGCACCCGCAGCCGCCGCATGCTCGGCCCGGCGCAGAGCCTCGACGCTATAGGCGCAGACCTGGGGGATGGGGTGTATGAAGCCGAACTCCGCTATCTGCGCGCCGTGGAATGGGCGCAAACGGCGGAAGATGTGCTGTGGCGCCGCTCGAAGCTGGGGCTGCATGTCTCGGCCCGCACGCAGATGGCGGTGGTGGATTGGTTTAAAGGAAGCGCACAAGCGCTATCGGCTTAGGGCTACCGCTTCAACCCCGCCGCCGAAATCTTCGCGAGATAGGCCTGCCAAAGCTGCGGCTCCGACAGGTGCAACTCCAGCAGGTAGCGCCAGGAATAAATCCCGGTATCGTGCCCATCGTCGAAAGTCAGGCGAATGGCGTAATTGCCGATGGGGTCGATATGCCGAATCCCCACCCCAGATTTACCGGGCACGAGCTGCTTCTGGTCGGCGCTATGGCCTTGGACTTCGGCCGAGGGGCTTTCGACGCGCAAATATTCGGCCGATAGGGCAATCACCCGCCCGTCGTCGTAAGTAACGGTCAGGCTGCGGCGGTCGGGGGCCAGCAGAATATCGGTCGGCCAGGGCAGCGCGTCGGTCACGGGGTATCGTCCAGATGGCGGGCTTCATCGACCAGCATGATCGGAATCCCATCGCGGATGGGGAAGGCGAGCCCGGCGGCGTCGGAAATCAACTCCGCCCGCTCCCGGTCCAGGCGCAGCGGGCCTTTGGTGACCGGGCAGACGAGGATTTCCAGCAGTTTCGGGTCTACGCCCAGGGTATCGGCAACCGAACTCATGGCAGCGTTCCTTTCAATGGCGAAGGCCAAGGTCGGACCCTGGCAAATCCTTATCCATCATCGCCATTTCGATCAGGGCGATCATGGTGGAGGCGCGGTCTTCCGTATCGGCGCTTTCCAGCAAAGCCTGCTTTTCGCCGGGCGTGAAGGGGCAGACCATCGCCAGGGTGGTGATCAGCACATCGTCCGGCGCCTGTTCGATCGAACTCCAGTCTGCCGCGACGCCGTGGTGCTTAAGATAGCCCCTGAGGCCCGCGAGCAGCCGTTTGCGGTCGAAATCCTGCGGCCCGGTTTCGGTAAGATCGCTGGTAAAAGGCCGCCAGTCGATGCGCATCGGCCGATAGCCTTTGCGCAGCGGCAACTCCTCCACCACCGCAAAGCGCGAAACACCGGTGAGGGTGATGAGATAGCGCCCGTCCGCCGTTTCTTCGAAGGCGGTAAGCCGACCGGCGCAGCCAATACGATACAGATCCGGCTCGCGCGACCGATCATCGGGGTCCAGCGGCTGGATCATGCCGATTAAGCGGTCGGGCGTGCCCAAACACTCTTCCACCATCGCCCGATAGCGCGGCTCGAAGATATTCAGCGGCAACCGCCCACCGGGTAGCAGCAGCACCCCCGTCAGCGGGAAAACCGGGATCGTCTCCGGCAGGGTTTCGGGCGTCCAGCCGATGGTCATCGGCTTATTTGAACAGCAGCGACGACAAACGCCGCCGGGTCGAAACGCTCACCGGATCGGTAAAGCCGAAGGCTTCCAACAGCTTCAATAACTGCTTGCGCGCCGCTTCCTCGTTCCAGGTGCGGTCGCGCTTGATGCTTTCGAGCAAATGATCGACGGCGCCTTGCTTATCGCCCTCGGCATAAAGCAGCAGCGCCAGATCATAGCGCGCCTCGTGATCATCAGGGTTGGCGGCAACCCGCCCCTCAAGATCGGCCCGCCCGCCCAACTCTGCGGTCTGTTCCGCAAGATCAATGGCCGATTTCAGCGCCAGGGTTTCGGCGTGATTGGCTTTGTCCTTCGGTACTTGCGCCAGCACCTGCTTGGCCACGTCAAGCTGCCCCGCCTGAACGGCGATCCGCCCCATGCCCGCAATCGCCTCGATATTCTCGGGATCGACTTGCAGGATTTGACCGTAGATGGCCTGGGCCGTCATCGGGTCGCCCGCCGCCAGTGCCTCCTTCGCCTGGGCAATCGCCTCGGCAATCTGCGCGGCGGGGTCGTTCTCCGCGGCCAGCGCCGCGAGCTTCTTCACCCATTCTTTGACTTGGCTTTCGGGCAGCGCGCCCTGGAAAGCATCGACCGGGCGACCGTCGAAGAACGCATAGACCGTCGGGATCGACTGGATGCGCATCTGCGCCGCGAGCTGCTGGTTTTCATCGACGTTGATCTTGACCATGCGCACGGCGCCCTTGGTCGCCGCAACGGCCTTTTCCAAAATCGGCCCTAGCGTCTTGCACGGGCCGCACCAGGGCGCCCAAAAATCGACGACGATCACCGCCTCGCGCGATGCCTCCATCACGTCCTGCACGAAGGTGGCCGTGGTGACATCCTTCACCGCCGCAGCGGGGGCGGGGGCTGTGGGGGAGCCGAACAGCGACTGCATGGAAAAAGCCTCTCGATCTCGCGTCCAAACCGGATATGCCCCTTGATGTGGCATGCGCGCCGCCGCGACGCAAGGCTTGCCGATACCGGCCCGCCGTTCTTAAGGAAGCCAAGCGAAAAACCGCTTGCAGGATTTCTGTCACACGCTATAGTCCGCCTCACCAGCGAACGACGCTTACGCGATGATCGCAGGCCCGATGCGGGAATAGCTCAGTGGTAGAGCATCACGTTGCCAACGTGAGGGTCGAGGGTTCGAATCCCTTTTCCCGCTCCAAATTTTCAAAGACCCTGCCAGTGATGGTGGGGTTTTTGCTGTTATTCAGGCACATTAAAATGGAAGCGAAGACAGCCTGGGGTTTCGGTTAACCGGCAGTTCGTGCAATGCTGGTGGTGCAACAATAGAAACCACCTGCATTATACTAGGCCAGTGCCAAAGCAGTAACGAAGCCTGCTGATTCATGGGTAATTTCGCATATCCGCGAGCAAGAACAAAACCATGTAGCCCCGAGGACCGGAGCGCTATACGCTCAGGTTTGTTTTTGCGCAACCGATCATCAGCCGTAATGAATATCCAAGTGTCTATTTGAATCTTTAGATAGGCGAGCCACTCAACATCTTGCGAATGGCGACCGCGTGGAAGATCAGTCAAATCTTTGAGATGATAGGCGCGGTGCCCGTCGCGTTGAATGAAAGCATCTAGGGTCGACGCCAAGACCGGAGCGGTACAATTGTCGAATAAAAGCTTCACGCCGCAGTCCGCTGCTCTAACCCGGCTTCGAAAGCCAGTGCGCGCCGAACTGCTGCCTCTGAGACATCATAGTCCCGTGCAGCCTGCTGGATACCATCCCGCTCTCCCGCCATTGCCAAAATCGCCGTCGGCACGCTGGACTCAGCATCAATTGGTTGCCCGAAAGCACGCCTGGGATCGACAAGGATTTGGTTTTTACGGCCATCGGGCCACCATTGAGCGGGATGCCCTTTATCGTCGAGATCAACAGTTTTCAGCAGCGGTTCGATAATCTGCTTAAACTCATACTGCCCAGCAAATAGATTGAGTAGATGTTCACGCTCTCCCGCCTCGGGCTCCTCAGCGGCGATTCGTAAGAAGATACTGCGGCCATCGGTCTGAAATCGTTCGGTTGAAAGCGGATAAATTTCGCCCATAACTGTTCGGGCTTTTTGAATAGCCACCCGTACTTTCTGCGCCGAAAGCCCCATCCCAATCAACTTATCGGCCACACGGATTTCCATGAGGTCGCGGAAGCCCAAGTACAGAGAACCATCGTCCAGTGTAACTTCCGGGTGCCAGAGAGCCGGATAGGCTCTATCGCCGACACTATGGCCTCGCAGCCAACGAGAAATCTTCTGGGGGGTGATCCTAAGCAATCGCCCCGCTTCCGTTGGCGTATACAGGCCGATGCTCAACAGATCGCCCATCATCCCCTCATTCCCAGCTTGCCCTAATTGAGTCAGGCTAAGAACAAATTGTCAACTTATTCGGATTCCGGAACGGATATATCTCCTACCACCTCCAGCCCATGCCCCAAGGCCACGCGCTCGTCGAACACAAAGCAGCCGCCGTGCCATAGGCTTTGGTCGGCAGGGATGCGTTCGAGGTAGGCAAGGATGCCGCCGTCGAGGTGATAAACTTCCTCGAACCCTTCTTTCAGCATAAAGGCCGTCGCCTTTTCGCAGCGGATGCCGCCGGTGCAGAACATGGCGATTTTCTTGTGCTTGGCGGGATCGAGCTGCTCGCGCACATAGGCGGGGAATTCGGTAAAACTCACCGTGCCGGGATCAACGGCCCGCGCAAAACTGCCCATCTGCACTTCAAAGCTATTGCGCGTATCGATGACCAGCACGTCGGGATCGGCAATCAGCGCGTTCCAAGCGTCGGGCGCAACATAGGTGCCGACCTGCCGGTTGGGGTCGAGGCCCGGCACGCCGAAGCTGACGATTTCGCGCTTTACTTTGATCTTCAGGCGCGCAAAAGGCATCTCAGCGGCGGCGGAGCGCTTCCATGGCAGGGCATCCAGCCCGGCTTCGCGCTGGATGGCCGCCAGCATTGCCTGCAGGGCCGCTTCCGGTGCCGCAAGGGTGCCGTTGAGCCCCTCTTGCGCCAGCAGCAGGGTTCCGCGCACGCCCAGGTCTTCGGCAATCGGGCGTAGCCGGTCGCGCAGAGCGGCGGGGTCGCTCAGCGGAAAAAAACGGTAGAGGGCGGCAACGGCGATGCTCATGCCAAGGCTCCCGAGGTTAAACCGGCAATGACCAGCGCCAGTACGGCGCGCAGCTTGCGATGTTCTGGCCCATCGTTAGTGGCAACGATCATATCCGGGTGGCGAAAGGGAAGGGTGGCATCCAGCACCGCCTGCGCGGCGGCATCGAGGTCTTGAAAGCGAAACAGGCCCGCGTCGCGGCCTTCCGCCAGCATCGCGCGCACTTGCTCGGCCAACCAAGCAAGATGCCGGTCGATCACCTCCGGCACTTGGTGCAGGAGGGCCTGATAGGTGGCGAAAAGTTCTGGGTCACCCGCGACTTTTGCCAACTTCTGATCGGCAAGGCAGGTGAACCAGGCAATCAGTTTTTCCGGCGGCGTCCCCGGTCCGGTGACGATAGCGGTCAGCGGCGCATGGGCCCGTGCCAGCCAGCGGTCAACCACGGCAGCGCGCAACGCCTCCTTACTGGCGAAAACGCGATAGATATTGCCGTGGCTCATATTGAGGTGCCGCGCGACATCCACCACGCTGGTTTTCGCGGGGCCATAGCGGCGCAGCATCTCCTCGGCAGCGGTCAGAATCCGCTCGCGCAGGTCCGGCGGGGGGATGTCGGGGCTTGTCGTCATCCTCGTGGTTTAGGCGACGCTCCGCTCGCTGTCCAGCATCCGCATCTGCGCGTCAGCATAGCGCGTGCCGGCAACCGCCTCGGCGGGTAGGGCGGCTTCGATGCGGGCAAGATCGTCGGGCGATAGGGTCAGGGTGAGGGCACCGAGCGCTTCGGTCAGCCGCACCCGTTTGCGGGCGCCCACCAACGGGACGATGAAATCGCCGCGCGACAGCACCCAGGCAATCGCGACTTGGGCGACGGTGGCGTCGAGGGTCGCCGCGACCGCCGCCAATTGCGCTACCAGCGCGCGGTTACGGTCGAGGTTTTCGCCCTGAAAGCGCGGCGAGTGACTGCGGTAATCATTCAGCGCCAAGCTGCCCAGAGTTGGCGGAGTGGTGCTGATCAGACCACGCCCGAGCACACCATAGGCGGTAAGGCCGATCCCAAGCTCCACCAAGGTCGGCAAGATTGCCGCTTCCGGGGTGCGGCTCATCAACGAATATTCGATCTGAAGCTGGGCGACCGGATGGATGGCGTGGGCCCGGCGGATCGTCTCCGGCCCCATTTCGGACAGGCCGAGGTGACGGACATACCCTGCCTGAATAAGATCGGCGACTGCCCCAACCGTCTCTTCAATCGGCACGGCAGGATCAAGGCGCGCGGGCTGGTAGAGGTCGATATAATCGGTCTTCAACCGGCGCAGGGAATAGGCAACGAAGTTCTTAATCGCGGCGGGGCGCCCATCGAAGCCCAGAAACGCCCCAGCCGGGTCGCGCAGCGCGCCGAACTTGACTTGGATGAAGGCTTTGTCGCGTCGGCCTTTCAGGGCATCGGCCAACAGCATTTCATTATCGCCCATCCCATAGAAATCGCCGGTATCGAAGAGGGTTATCCCAGCCTCCAGCGCGGCATGGATGGTCGCAATACTCTCCGTCCGATCCGCTGGACCATAGACGTCGGACATGCCCATGCAGCCGAGGCCAAGGGGGAATTGCGCGGGCAGGCGGGGGGAGAGGGTCCGAAAAGTGGGGGTGGTCATAGCAAGCCTCCAGGGCGTCAGGAACCAGTGCCCTGACCCTATGCTTACGAATGACAAAAATCAATATCTGTTATTTGCTAATCGTCAAACTTCCCACGCCAGCCCCCCGCCAGCGCCAAAGCAAGATCCTCATACCCCGGCGCGTCGCTGGAAATCCGCCCAACCCGGCGGAAATAATCGACGATGACCAAGGGAATGTTGAATTTAAACACATCCTCCACCCGCAGCAGATCATCGACGTAATCGAGCGGCCAGCGGTAGAACGCCTCGTGCTCGCCATCGCCGCTGACCGGCCTAAAATCGGCTGGAACGGTCAGGTCGAAGGTAAACAGAATATGGTCGCGCAGCCCCTTATCGCTGGCCATACGATAGAGGATAGCCCCGGTCGGCTTGGCTTGCTCCGATAAGGCGCTGGGCATGGAGGCTTCTTCGGCGCATTCCTTGATCAAATTTTCCATCGGGCTCAGCCCATAGGGCTGTCCGCCCGCGACGAGGTTATCGAGCTTGCTGGGCGCCACTGCCTTATCGCGGGCGCGGCGGGCAATCCACATTTCCCCCTCACTGATCACATTGAGGTGAACGCCATAGGCGCGAATGCCGAAATAATCCGCCGCCCCCCGGTCCAACAGCGCCACCGGTTCCTGCCCCCAGCGCCGCACAACCGGGTAAAGCTCGCGGCGCACCTTCGGCAGATCGCCGCTGGCGACCAGCCGCTGCACCAGATCGGCCAAAGCGGCGCTCCGCGCGAGCCGGTCAGGCTTAGCGATCAATGCCACCCAATCGGGGGTGACGGTCAAAAGATCATCTTCCACCGCCAACCGGTCCAGCCGGTCGCGGCGAATCGCGCCATAGCGCTGATGATCAATGCGAAAGGGCACATAGTCGGCCGGCGACCAGCGGTTGCAGGCCCCGATATGGTCGAGATAGGCGTCCAGCGTGCGCATCATGATTTCGATCCCCTCTCCCGGCGCAGCTTTTCCGCCTGGTCTTGTTCCTCGCGCAGCTTATGAAAGGCAGCGAGGCGGGCGGGGTCAAGCGCCCCTAAAGTCACAGCGGCGCGCACGGCACACTCGGGTTCTGACTGATGACGGCAATCGCGAAAGCGGCAGTCGGTTGCAAGCGTTTCTATATCGGGGAAGCCTTCGGAAACCTCGGCCTCCCACAGATGAAACTCGCGCATCCCCGGTGTGTCGATCAACACACCGCCGCCGGGCAGCGGCAGCAACTCGCGCCGGGTCGTCGTATGCCGCCCCTTGCCCTGGTCGGAGGTTGCGCCGACGGAGAGTTTCGCCTCCCCCAGCAGCGCATTGGCGAGGGAGGATTTACCAACGCCGGAGGAACCGACGAGCGCCAGACTCTCCCCCGGCCCAATCAGCGCGCGGACCTCGGCGATCCCCGCGCCGCTGATCAAGCTCAGCGGCACACAGGGAAGTTCCGGCGCCACCGCCCGCACCGCCGTTAGCCGCACGTCAAGATCGTCGGCCAGATCGGCTTTGGTCAGCAGCAGGATCGGCGCCACATCGGCATTGGCGCAGGCGGTCAGATAGCGTTCCAACCGGCGCGGGTTGAAATCCTCGCTCACCGCCATCGCGATGAAAATCTTATCGAGATTGGCGGCCACGATCTGCCGCACCGCCCGGTCACCCGCTGTCTTGCGCACGAAGGCCGAGCGGCGGGGCAGCAGCGCCGCAATCGGGTGTAGGCCCTTATCGGCGGGCCGCAGCGCCACCCAATCGCCGACCGCGAGGCTCTCCCCCTGCGCCGCTAGATCGCGCCGCAACCGCCCCGGCAGAACCGCCGCAACGGGGCGCAGCCCGCCCTTCATCTCGCATAGCGCGTCATAGCCGCGCCGATGTTCGACGGCAAGGCGGGCGGGGATGAGGCCCGAGGCGCCAAGATCCCGAAAGGCTTGGGCGAGGACGGGGGTCCAGCCCAGGGCGGCGAGGGCGGTCATCGCCCCGGCCTCACAGGGCCATGCCTTTATTCTGCTCCGCCCCTGCGCGCGCCAGCGCATCGGCGCGCTCGTTTTCCGGGTGGCCGTTATGGCCCTTGACCCAGTTCCAAGAAAGCTGATGCGGCTTCATCGCCGCCAGCATGCGTTCCCAGAGATCGACATTCTTGACCGGCTTCTTATCGGCCGTGCGCCAGGAGTTTTTTTTCCAGGTCGGCATATATTTGGTGATGCCGTCGATCACATATTTACTGTCGGTAAAAATATCGACCGTCACGGGGCGCTTCAGCGCTTCGAGCCCCTGGATGATCGCCATCATCTCCATACGGTTGTTCGTCGTATCCGGCTCGCCGCCAAAAAGCTCCTTCTCGACGCCCTTAAACCGCAAGATCGCCCCCCAGCCGCCCGGGCCGGGATTGCCGCTACAGGCGCCATCGGTGAAAAGGTGGACGGTTTCGGGGGGAGGGTTAGAGTCGGTCACGGATTTTCTCGAATTCTTGGCAGGCGGCGGCGAGGGAGGGGGGCATATTCTCGATTTTTTGCCGTGTTTGGCATTTTTGCGCGAAGGTCTTGATCTCACTTACGTATTTTTCAATTTTAGGATGATTTTTTTTGTAATCTACTTTTTCATCGACCGCCGCACCCGTTAAAAAATGAAGCCAACTTTCTATATTCCGTGCCGGAATAAATACTCCCACACCATCTTCATCAGGCAAGGCTTGATTGTTTAACTCTTTGCGCAGAAGGTTGATTTTTTGATCCACCTCAATCACATCGGCATCAAAAATAGCGATTAGAATATTGGATTTGCTATGATTTTTGCGGCTTTCCCAATATTTTAGCTCGCTTGGAAAGGATCGAATGACAGCGCTGTCCCCTGCCCCGGCGCCCTTTTCTTTCATCCGAAAGTCCATTTCGCGGTTACCAACGCCAAAGACTTCAAGGATTCTGCGAACGAAATACCTCTGTGCTTTATCCTCACATAAAATGATAATCCGGTTATCTCCTGGCATTTTAAGCCTCGCGCGAAAAACGATCAGACAGCAACAACCCATACCCCGCCGCAATATCTTCGCGGGATTTTAGGCGGGTCGGCCCACCATTCTCACGCTCAAGCCAGACAAGAGAGTCATCCCCTTCGTAGTTCATGGTTTCGGGATGATGGGAAATGAGAATAATTTGGCCATTCCCTTCTTCAACCCAATCTTCGACTTTGCGAAGCCAAGGTTGGATTTCTTTGAGAGAGATAAAATTTTCGGGCTCATCAAAAACTAAAACTTTCCTAAGTACATCTTTTGCCGCGTTAAAATTTAGAAGGGAATATAGCAAGATAAGACATTTTTGACCTTCGGAGAGATAATCAAAATCAATGGAAGCACCATTCGAAAAATCACACATGAGCGCGCGCCGACCCTCTTCGCCACTAAGACGAAACTGGGTAAAGCCAGGCATAAAATCAGCAATCTCAGAAAATAGCCCCGGTAGTATCAGTGGATTTTCAGCAGCATAATGCCGATACCATGCCGAAAAATTATCTCCTTGGCGATTTAAAAAGCGGCTTTCCTCTATTGAAAACCCATTTACAGAAAAAGGATTTATTTGATGGGTGTTTATTCTTGTCGCCATTGTCTCAAAAACTCTGGCAGTTTTATCTTCTGGCGTAAACCCCATAATATAATAGAGAGCAAGCTTCTCTTCCAATCTTGCCATCCCCGCTATAACCGCATCACGATTTTTATCAATATGCTTTATTGTATCATCGTTTCTTTCGAAAAAAACCTCCCCATTTACAATTAAAATCTCTCTAATACGAGAAAAACCATCTCCTGAGAGTTTGTGGTGCAACTCAAGACGGTACTCATATTTATCATTATCTATATCAAAAAACACCCCAATGGCCTGTTGTTGTTTTTTATTAATAGATTTTGATAAAGTTTCTTTTGGAAAAAAAGAGCGCAGTTCTGCTTTCCCTCGCGCAAGTAAGCTAAGCGCGTTCAATATCTCCGTAATCGCACTCTTTCCAGTCCCATTCCCCCCCACAATCAGGGTCAGGGGCTCGAACTCAACCGTGAAATCAACAAGCGTCTTATAGTTATCAACATAGAGCTTCGTAATCATACCGCCCCCTCCAGCCCATAGGCCGCCGCATCGGTCACCAACCGGTGAAAGCGCAGCTTAGTCCAATATTCCATCGGGTCTTTAGGCTTCACCAGCGCCCCCGGCGGTACGTTCAGCCAATCATAGAGCCGGGTGAGCAGGAAGCGCAGGGCGGACCCCCGGCAGAAGATCGGCAGGGCAGCAATCTCCGCCGCGCTTAGGGGGCGCACGGCCTGATAGCGGCGCAGAAAGCCCATCGCCTTGGTCATATTGAAGCTGCCGTCCGCCTCGAAGCACCAGGCATTCAGGCAGATCGAAACGTCATAGACCAAGGCATCGGTGCAGGCGAAATAGAAGTCGATCAGCCCGCTGACCTTATCGCCGATAAAGAAGACGTTATCGGGGAAGAGATCGGCATGAATCACCCCGCGCGGCAAATCCTGCGGCCAATGGGCTTTGAGAAAGGCGAACTCCTCCGCTAGCGCCGCCGAGAGACCGGGGCGGACGCTATCGGCGCGCGCCGCCGTCGCCGCGACCAGCTTTTCCCACCCATCGACCGATAGAGCATTCACCCGCTGCATCGGAAAATCGGCCCCCGCCAGATGCAGCTTCGCCAGCGCCTCGCCCAGTTCCGCCGTATGCACCGGCGCAATGCGGCGCGGCCAGACGCCGGGCAGGAAGCTGACCATCGCGGCAGGCCGGTCGCGCAGGGTGCGCAGGCGCTGCCCATCTTGCGTGGTCAGCGGGATCGGGCAAGAGAGACCCTGCGCCGCCAGATGATCCATCAACCCAATGAAGAAGGGCAGATCGTCCGGGTTCACCCGCTTTTCGTAGAGGGTCAGGATATAGCGGCCCTCGGTCGTGTAGATCAGGAAGTTGGAATTCTCCACCCCCTCGGCGATGCCCATATAGGACGTAACCTCGCCGATGCCGTACTCGGCCACAAAGGCGCGCAATTCTTCGTCGGGAATATCGGTATAAACGGCCATCGGATCAGTCTGCCAGCGCTTTAGGGAGTTTGAAGACCACGGTTTCGTCGGTGACGCGGATCTCGCGGATGGTGACCGTGCGATGGACGCGGGCGGCGGCGATTACCTCGTCCACCAGCACTTCCGGCGCCGACGCCCCGGCGGACAGGCCAAGGGTCTCGACATCCGCATAGGCTACCCAATCGATCTCGCTGGCCCGCTGGATCAGCCCGGCGCGCGCGCAGCCCGACCGTTCCGCCACCTCCACCAACCGGCGGGAGTTGGAGGAATTGGGCGCGCCGATCACCAGCAGCGCTTGGCTCTGTTCGGCAATCGCCTTCACTGCCGCCTGCCTGTTGGTCGTGGCGTAGCAAATATCGCCCTTGCGCGGCCCCTGGATCGCCGGGAAGCGGCTTTCCAGCACCGCGACGATGTCCTTCGTGTCATCGACCGAGAGGGTGGTTTGCGTGATATAGGCGAGGCGCGCGGGATCGGGCACCGCAATGGCTTCCGCCTGCGCCCGATCCTCCACCAGCGTCACCGAGCCCGCAGGAAGCTGGCCCATCGTGCCGATCACTTCCGGGTGGCCCTTATGGCCGATCAACAGGATATGCAGCCCCTCGGCATGGTGGCGCTCGGCTTCCAGATGCACTTTGGAGACCAGCGGGCACGTGGCGTCGAGGTAGATCATCTGGCGCCGTTCCGCTTCCGCCGGAACCGCCTTTGGCACCCCATGCGCCGAAAAGATCACGGGCCGGTCATCCGGCACCTGATCCAGTTCCTGCACAAAGACGGCGCCCTGCGCCTCCAGGCTTTCGACGACAAAGCGGTTATGCACGATCTCGTGCCGCACATAGACCGGCGCCCCGAATTTCTTCAACGCTTGCTCGACAATCTGAATGGCCCGGTCCACCCCAGCGCAGAAACCGCGTGGGCCGGCCAGCAGCAAGGTAAGGGGGGCAAGCGTCTCGGTCATCCGTCTCTTCCTTTGAACCCGCGCGCACCGTAAAGCCGTTTTTCGCCAAACGGAAGCCCGCCCTTCGTTCGCGGCAGTAGGAAGCGGGCGCCTGGGCTGCTATGTAAGGGGCCTTGGTTTTTTGGAAAGGGTTCTGAGAATGCGGATGGGTTCGGCGGTGCGGCTCGGGGCGACGGGTCTTAGCGCAGCGCTTCTTCTGGCGGCCTGTAGCGGCCAGAGCGAGACGGCGACGATCCCGCCATGCCCGCGCGTTGGCATTCTGGCCGATGCCGCGCGCCTGACCGTCTTCCGCGACGGGCCGGGCCGCGATGTGACCGACGTGCAATCGATCTCCAACGTCAGCGGCTTTTCCGGCTCCTGCTATTATGAAAACAAGCAGCGCACCGTCGTCGTCGACCTGCGCATCGAGCTGACGTCCGAACGCGGCCCGGCGGCGGGCGGCCCACGCTTTGCCGACCTGCCCTATTTCGTGTCGATCCTCGATAAGAACCGCAATATCCTGGTGCAGCAGGATTTCACCCTGCGCGCCGATTATCCCGCCAATAGCGCCCGCGTCGGCCTGTTCGACGAGTTGGAGCAGCGCATCAATCTGAAGGACGGCGAGTTCGGCAACGCTTACGAAGTGCTGATCGGCTTCCGCCTGACGCCGGACCAGTTGGAATGGAACCGCCAGAACCGCCGCCGCTAGTTTTGCTGGTCTGCACCAACCGCCGCTTCGGCTGGGACCGCCCGTCCTGCGCCGGGCGGGGGGCGCGGAAACTTCTGAAAGCCCTGCGTGCCGAAGCGGCAGCGCGCGCCTTGCCGATCACCATCACCGAAGCCCCCTGCCAAGGCCGATGCAGCCGGGGGCCGGTGGTCCGTCTGCCGGATGGGGAAGTCCGATCTATCCCAAAGGTTGTTCCTGACGCGATTGCGCATCTATTATTGGGCTTTTAACGCTGCACTGCGAGTTTTCGAATGTCTAGTCCCGGTTCTGAGCGCGAGCTGTCCGCAAAAGATGTTCGGATCAGTGAAATTTTTACGTCGGACTTCCTGGAACGATTTGAGGTCCATAGCTACCGCAATGCCAGCCATATTCTTGCAGCAGCCAATCCGGTGGAAATTGCCGAGCTGATCTATGCCCTCACCCGGTTTCATATTGATATGGCGGATATTTTAACGCCGGGTGGTAATAAATCAGACATTGCAAAGCGTATGGATAAATTATTGAACCCGTTGGGATGGTGGGAAACCCGAGTCCAAGGGGATCTCTTGGTCCGCAAAATTGCCCTTGTCCCAGCGTCGGAGCGCGCAAAAAGCAACCAGAAGGCTGATGATACGTCGGTAGAAACCGAGGATACATTCCGTATCGCCAGCTTCATTGACGGACATAAAATCGATTTTGTTAAAAACCGTGTCGCGTTTGATATGGAATGGAATAGCAAAGATCAAACCTTTGACCGCGATCTCTATGCCGCCCGAACCTTTTATGACTGTGGCCTGATCGATGGGTGCATCTTATTGACGCGCTCCCGCGAATTGAACCACGTCTTCGATGAAATTGGCCGCCGGACCTCTAGGGGCGATTTCCGCGCCAAATATGGTGCCAGCACCACCTGGATGGGCAAACTATTGTATCGGTTAGACGCCGGGCGTGCGGGTGGCTGCCCAATCCTTGCCCTTGGCATTCGACCGGCCGTCATTCGTGACTTCCAGTCTTGGATGGACGCAAACCCAATTTCACCAAAAACGCCTAATGATCCCGTCTCGGCGGGGTAAGATATTATTCTGCGGCCAAGACTGTTGCTGAATTATGCGCATAGGTTTCCCAGGTTGGCGCATAGGATTCATCCGCTTGGTTCCCCCAAACGGTCCAGCCGGGCCGAACACCCCGGGAAAAAAGTTCTAAGAACGGACCAGGGCTGCAGGCTTCGATAAGCGGATATTGTTCATCGGGTTTCCGGCTGTGCTCACGTTTGCGGGTGCCAAGGTAGTTCACCTGCGTCCGTCCTGCATGCAAGGTCCGGGCGTTCTTACCGCGCACGCCGAAGAGGAGAATTTCCGTGACATTGCGAAAGTAGAAACCAACTCCCCGACCATCCGACCCACCGTCTTTACGGATCTTATGCCAGATAATGTTGGTTTTATACTGGAAGCCCCAAGCCTGCATCACGGCCAACCCTTCAGGGAGCAGAGCATTGGGTACCCATAGATAGAGATGAGCGGTTGGTTGCAAAACCTCGGCAACCGGAAGGGCCATTATCTCCGGCAGCGACAAAGTGCCGTAGCGGTTGAGGCGCCGATGCTCCGGGGCCATTTTTCCCGTTCGATTGGTGAATTGCCACGGTGGATCAGCCAAAACGGTCGCGAACTTCCGTTCACGCAAGCTCTGGCGAAACTCCAGCGCGACTTCCGTCGATCCTTGCGTGCTCACCGTCATATGGCCCTATCCTTAGCCGTTGCGTCGGTCAAAACCGTCGCCTTGTACATATAGTGTTCTCATAAAACCGAATTACGGAAAACCGTAAATCTGCTCCTTACCCAATCCGCTGTAACAGATCGTCGAGCTGCTCCAGGGTCGCGTAATGCAGCACCAACTGCCCGGCTTCGCCATCGGTCACGATTTCCACGGCAACGCCGAGCTTGTGGGACAAATCGGCTTCCAGCGCCAGCGTATCCGGGTCTTTCGCACCACCTGCAACCGCCTTCACACGCCGGGGTTTGGCCACCGGGGCGGGGGTAAGCGGCTTCCCGTCCTTGGCGCGCTGGGCCATTTGTTCGACCGCGCGGACAGAGAGTTTTTTGGCGATGATCTGCTCCGCCACCGCTTCCGGGTTCGGTAGGGTCAGCAAGGCGCGGGCGTGCCCGGCGGAGAGGGAACCGCTTTCGACCAATTCCCGCACGCTTTCCGGCAGGTTCAGCAAACGCAGGGTATTGGCGATATGGCTGCGGCTTTTACCGAGGTGGTTGGCCAGCGCTTCTTGCGTATGGCCGAACTCATCCATCAAACGGCGGTAACCGTCGGCTTCTTCCAGCGGCGTTAAGTCTTGGCGCTGGATGTTTTCCAGCAGCGAGACTTCCAACGCCTGCCGGTCGGTCATATCGCGGATGACGACCGGAACTTCGTGCAGTTGGACCGCTTGGGCCGCGCGCCAGCGCCGTTCCCCGGCGACGATTTCGTAACGGTTATCGCCCAGCGGGCGGACGATCAGCGGCTGGACCACCCCTTGTTCGCGGACGGAGGTGATGAGCTGTTCCATCGCCTCGGCCTCGAACCGCCGACGCGGCTGATAGCGGCCGGGCGTGAGGTAGGAGGTCGGCAGGCTGCGCGGCAGGGGTGGGGTGCCGGTCGGCGTGGCTTCCGCCGCCGGGGCATCCGGCTCATCGTCGCCGAAGATAGCGCTGAGGCCCTTCCCCAACCGGCGGGGTTTCTTCTTATCGTCGATCATGCCGCCGCCCATTCCTCTTCCTGCTTCAGCACTTCCCGCGCCAGATTAAGATAGGCTTGGCTGCCGGGGGACTTAAGATCATAGATCAGCACGGGCTTACCGTGGCTGGGCGCTTCCGACACGCGGACATTGCGCGGGATCATCGCTTGATAAACGAGATCGCCCATATGCTCCCGCACGTCCGACGCCACCAGGTCCGACAGATTGTTGCGCTTATCGTACATGGTCAGCACGATGCCCTGGATGGCGAGATCGGGGTTGAAGCTCTTTTTCACCCGCTCCACCGTGCGCAACAGATGCCCGAGGCCTTCCAGCGCATAGAATTCGCATTGCAGCGGCACCAACACCGCATCCGCCGCCACCAGGGCGTTCAGGGTTAGCAGGCCAAGCGACGGCGGGCAGTCGATCAAAATGTAATCATAGGGCAGGGGCTGTTTTTCCAGCGCCTCGCGCAGCTTCTGCTCCCGCCCGTCCTCATCGACCAACTCAAACTCCGCCCCCGCCAGATCGACGGAGGAGGTGACGACGAAGAGGCCCGGCACTTCCGTTCCCACCGCCGCATCGGCGACCGGGGCCGCGCCGGTCAGTACTTGATACGATCCGGTTTTGCGGTAACGCCGGTCGATGCCGAAGCCGGTGGAGGCATTGCCCTGCGGGTCGAGATCGAGCACCAGCACGCGCTTCTCGCAGGCGGCGAGGGCCGTCGCCAGATTGACCGCCGTCGTCGTCTTACCAACGCCGCCCTTCTGATTAGCAACGGCGATGACCCGGCCCAGCGGGGCGGCGGAAGCTTCAAGCGACATGATGAACATCCTTGATCGACAAGATCATAGCCGAAGGGTGGGTGCGGCTGGGCGTTTCCGCTAAGGTGAAAGCGTAAGTCTGCTGCGCCGCAGCAACCTCATTCTGCCAGGATTCGCCCTTCAGGAACAATCCCCGCCAACCGCTTGCGGCTCCGATGCGCGCGGCATGACCAAGAAGCTCGGTCAGCGGCGCGAGGGCGCGGGCGGTAATCAAATCAGCGCCGAGGCTCGGCATGGCTTCGAGGCGTTTCGTGTGCAGCGTCACCGGCGCGTCGGTTAGTCGCGCCGCTTCGCGCAGGAAGGCACCCTTGCGGCTGTCGCTTTCGATCAGATGGGTTTCGATGCCCGTCAGGATCGCCAATACCAACCCAGGGAAACCGCCGCCGCTGCCCATATCGGCAATACGTTTAGTGCCTTCGGGGACCAACGGCAGCAGTTGTGCCGAATCCTCGAAATGCCGCGCCCAGAGGTCGGGGAGGGTGGAAGGGGCGATCAGGTTGATCTTCGGCTGCCACTTGCGCAGCAGATCGGCATAGACCTCTAACCGCCCGCGTGTTTCACGTGAAACAGCGTTGAGGATTCCGGGGTTTCCGCTCACGCCGCCACCGGCTTTTGTTTCACATGCCGTAGCAAAGCGATCACCGCTGCCGGGGTCACGCCCGGCACGCGCGCCGCCGCGCCCAGGGTTTCGGGCCGGGCGGCGATCAGCTTCTGCCGCACTTCCGCCGACAGGCTGCCAACCTGGGTATAATCGAGATCAGCGGGCAAGGTCAGCGCCTCGTCCTTACGGAAGGCTTTTATGTCGGCGTCTTGGCGCTGGAGGTACCCGGCATAGCCCGCGTCGATCACCAATTGCTCCGCCACATCAGCCCGCAGATCAGCCAGTTCGGGCCATAGGGCCGTCAGCCGGTCCAGCGTCACATCAGGGAAGCGCAAGAGTTCCGTTACCGAGCGCGCCACCCCATCTTGGGTGATGGTGAAGCCGCGCTTAGCAAGTTCGGTCGGCGTCATCTTCAGCCGCGCCGCCAGTGCCCGCGCCTCCGTCAGCGCCGTTTCCTTTGCGGCATAGAAGCGCGCCCGGTCAGACCCAACCGCCCCAATACCGATGCCGAGCGCGGTCAGCCGCTGGTCGGCATTATCGGCGCGCAGGGACAGGCGATATTCCGCCCGGCTGGTGAACATGCGGTAGGGCTCGGCGGTGCCGCGCGTCGTAAGATCGTCGATCATCACGCCGATATAGGCCTGGCTGCGGTCGAGCGTAAACTCCGTCCCGCCGCCGCCCGCACGCAGCGCCGCATTAATCCCGGCGATCAGCCCCTGCGCCCCGGCTTCCTCATACCCCGTCGTGCCATTGATCTGCCCGGCGAAGAACAGGCCGGTGACGCGCTTGGTTTCTAGCGTCGCCCGCAACTCGCGCGGATCGACGTAATCATATTCGATGGCATAGCCGGGCCGCAGGATGACGGTCTTTTCAAGGCCGGGGATGGCCGCGATCATCGCCCGCTGTACGTCTTCCGGCAGGGAGGTGGAGATGCCGTTCGGGTAGACGGTCGGATCGTCCAACCCCTCCGGCTCCAGGAAAATCTGATGGGCCGTGCGGTCGGCGAAGCGCACCACCTTATCCTCGATGGACGGGCAATAGCGCGGGCCGGTGCTGGCGATCTGGCCGCTATACATCGGCGCGCGGTGCAAATTCTCCCGGATGATGCTGTGCATCGCCTCGGTCGTATAGGTGATGCCGCAGGCGATTTGCGGCACCGTGATCCGGTCGGTCAGGTAGGAGAAGGGGGGCGGCGGATCGTCGCCCTGCTGCATCTCCAAACTGGCCCAATCGATGGTGCGCCCATCCAGCCGGGCGGGCGTGCCGGTCTTCAGACGCCCCAGTGCAAAGCCGCGCGCGCTAAGGGCTTCGGACAGGCCGAGCGCCGGGGGTTCGCCCACCCGCCCCGCCGGAATCTGGGTTTCGCCGATATGAATGAGGCCATTTAGGAAAGTCCCCGTGGTCAACACCACGGCGCCCGCCTGCACCTCCGTCCCATCGGCCAGCACCACGCCGGTCACGCACTCGTCCACGCCGGGGGTGCCGGTGAAGCGCAGATCGACCGCGCCGCCTTCCAGAATGGTCAGGTTCGGCGTTTCGGCCAGCAGGTCTTGCACGGCGGCCGCATAGAGCTTGCGATCGGCCTGGGCGCGCGGGCCGCGCACCGCTGGGCCTTTCGACTGGTTGAGAATGCGGAACTGGATGCCGCCCTTGTCGATGGCGCGGGCCATGATGCCGTCGAGCGCGTCGATCTCGCGGACCAGATGGCCTTTGCCCAAACCGCCGATGGCCGGATTGCACGACATCGCGCCGACCGTATCGCGGCGATGGGTGAGCAGAAGGGTGCGCGCGCCCAGGCGGGCCGCAGCAGCCGCAGCTTCCGTGCCGGCGTGTCCGCCGCCCACGACAATGACATCGATCTTGTGCATCATGGCGCGGACCTTACGCAAAATGCCGCCCCCCGGCAAGAACGGACCCCTCCCGGAGCCATGCCATGACCGCAAGTGTTAACCCCTTCGACCCCGCCCGACTGCGCTTAGACGGTAAGAAAGGGCTGATCGTCGGCATCGCCAACGCCCAATCCATCGCCTATGGCTGCGCCCAAGCCACCCGCGCGCTGGGGGCGGACCTCGCGATTACCTATCTCAATGACAAAGCGAAACCCCATGTCGCCCCCTTGGCGGAGGGGTTAGGGGCCGCGCTTCTGCTGCCCTTAAATGTCGCGGAGGAAGGGGCGCTGGAGGCGGTCTTCGAGGCCGTGCGCACCCGCTGGGGAAAGCTGGACTTCCTCATCCATTCCATCGCCTTCGCGCCGAAAGCCGATCTACAAGGCCGGTTGACCGATAGCTCCGGGCCAGGGTTTGCCGAGGCGATGGATGTCTCCTGCCATTCCTTCATCCGCATGGCACGACTGGCAGAACCTTTGATGACGGACGGCGGAACGCTGTTCGCCATGTCCTACCTCGGGGCACAAAAAGTCGTGGAACATTATAATCTAATGGGGCCGGTGAAGGCGGCGCTGGAGAGTGCCGGGCGCTATCTAGCGGCGGAGCTGGCACCAAAGAACATCCGCGTCCACATCGTTTCCCCCGGTCCGATCCATACGCGCGCCGCGTCGGGCTTGGCAGAGTTTGACACACTGGTCGAAGAAACTCAGGAGAAGACCCCCGGTCATCGGTTGGCCACCATCGAAGATGTCGGCCTGGTGGTCGCCCTATTGGCGACCGATGCCGCCCGGATCGTGACCGGCGATACCATCTTCATCGATGGCGGCTATCATCTGATGGGGTAGGGGAGGTGCCGTGTTTCACGTGAAACATGCGCTCATTCTGCGAGATCGCCCGCTCCCTCAAACCAGGCCTGCTTCAACCATTCTGAGCAGAGTTTTCGAAACGACCGGCTACCATCAAAAGCCTGCTGCATATCAAACCTTTGCGAGAACCCCGGCTGATGCAGGACTTCACTATAGCTAACCCCACCCATCTGACGCTCAATCCAGCCTTTAGCATTGCGGATCGCTTCGGCATCAACCGTATACCCAGGAGAAAGGGAAAAGCCTCGATACCCATGAAGTGATTGTGCCGCAGCAACGAACCAAGCTTCGTATTCACGATTAGCGAAGACTACCGATATACGACGATAGGGTATATACGACTGCGCCCGCTCTAGGACTTCAGCACCACGCGTCGCAGGGCAATCATCGTCCGCGTCAAGCAGCAGCAGTATCCACCCCTGCTCCCCACATTTATCCGCAGCAAGAACAAGATGCCTCTGAAACTCCCGTTCGTTGTTTAGAAAGCGATCCCTGCGGACCCGAATTGGGGGAAGTATCGAAGCATAGAGATTCGGGGTCTGCCATTCTGCCAACCGCCTTAGAAGAAGGGGCAACGCCTCCACCTCACCGTGCCCCTCGACGATAGGCGCAACCGTGGTCATCATTCGTCGATATCCGCGAAGAGATCAGGTTGATTTTTAGCCTGATTAGCCAGGGCATCGCGATCAGGCGCAAGCTGACCGATACGCATTAATTCACCGGCGGAGAAAAGATGATCCCGCATTGTTCGGCGCGATGCCGTATCAAGTGGCGCTATCTTGGTTTCCCCCCCTTCCGACACAACTGCCAACAACAGATCAGGTTCGATATTCAGGTCATCCAACAAATCGGGACTATGGCTCGTGACAATGACCTGGGTTTGTTGCGCCGCTTTCATCAAGGCATCCCGCAACGCCGCACTTGCAGCAGGGTGCAAGGCCGTCTCAGGCTCCTCAATCGCAATCAGGGTTGGCGAAAAATCACGATTGCCCTGAAAGAGAGCCGTCAGCACTCCCAAAGCGCGCAGGGTTCCATCGGACATGCTCTGCGCTAGAAATCGCCAAGGATGCGCAGAGCCAGCCATATCCTGTCTGAACAAGAGCGTCTCGACCGGACCGATTCCCGTGCGCTCAAAACCATGCACCATTGGGACCACCGTCTGAAGATAGCCGTCGATGTTAGCAATTTGCTCGGGGGCGTTTTTCTCCAGATGCCCGATCACACTGGCGATATTTTCGCCGACAGGCTTGAGCAACCGCCCGTCTTGCGGTTTTTGTAGCTCGCGCATTAGCTTCGGGTTGAGATTATAGAATCCCATTGATGCCAAAGCGTCGAAAACCGGACGGAACGCAGCAAGACCAGAAACAGCTACCAGAGCAAGACGATCAGAGGTCACGACCGGAAAAGTCTCTTCGCTGCTCTCCTCCAGCTTACCCCGAACAATTCGATAGAAAGGCCCCTTGCCCCTACCACCGATAGAGCATTCTTCGGTCTGCACTTCATAGCCGCCGTTTTTTAACGCCCCGACATTGAAGGCGAAGTACCCTGTTTTACCGCTTCCAGGGAGACGGAATTCCAGTCGGATACCGAAATGCGTCGGATGCCCACTGGATCGGCGCCTAACTTCCGTCAAGCCGCCACGCTCACTCAGCGCATTATCCAGTGACCCCATCAAGGCATCCCGGACGAGGTGAAGTGCATCGAGAAAATTGCTTTTCCCTGAACCATTAGCGCCGACTAAATAGGTCAAGGGCTTCAAGCGTACATCGCAATTCCCAATACTTTTATAATTCCTCAGGACGACGCGGGTTAAAAATATAGACCCCATGCTAGAGAGAGATTCGGTTTGGCTGGAGGTATGCATCAGAATCCCAATCCTAAGGCTCGCCCTGAATCTAGATGCTCTCTCGACAAAAGGAGAGAGGAACAATCGATGCAGAATAGCACTGGGAACGCATCACGCCTATATCACTTCCCGATGCAAAACTCGGCGAAGATCAGCCCGAGAATATCCTCGACATCGACCCGCCCGACGATCCGTCCCAGGCCGCGCAGGGCGAGGCGCACATCTTCGGTGATCAACTCCGGCAGCGTCCCAGACAAAGCCCGGTCGAGTGCCGCGCAGGTTTCATCCAAGGCGGCGCGATGGCGCGCGCGGGTCAGCAGTGGATCGGCCCCGGTCGAAAGCAGGGCGGCGGCGCGTTCGGTCAGCGCCTGCATGAGCGCGTCGAACCCAATGCCGTCCTGCACGGAGAGCGGTAGCCAGCCCCGGGCATCGGCGGGGGGCGCGATCCCCGCGTCGCACTTCGTTAGCAGGCGCAGCGTTCCTGGCTGATCGAGCCAGGGCGCGACATCATCGGGCACGCGCGGCCAATCGGCGCGGTCGAGCAGCACCAGCGCCAGATCGGCCTGATCGGCGCGGGCGCGGGCGCGGCGGATACCCTCCGCCTCAATCGGATCATCGGTGGCGCGCAGCCCGGCGGTATCGACCAGCGTCACCGGGTAGCCGCCAAGGTCAAGATGCAGTTCGATAACGTCGCGCGTCGTCCCGGCGCGGTCGGAGACAATCGCCGCCTCCCGCCCCGCCAGCGCATTCAACAGGCTGGACTTTCCGGCGTTGGGCGGCCCCAAGATGACGATGGTCAAGCCCTGGCGCAGCCGCTCGCCACGCCCATCAGCCGCCTGCCCCCGCATCTCCGCCAGTAGTGCCGTCAGGTCGGGGCGGGTGGCGGACAGAAGATCGTCCGGCACATCCTCTTCCTCGACGAAATCAATCGTTGCCTCGCAATGGGCCAGCGCGCGCATCAGCCGCGCTTGCCACCCGAGGATAATCTGCCCCAAGGCGCCGTCGAGTTGCCGCACTGCCTGCCGCCGCTGCGCTTCGGTTTCGGCGTCGATCAAGTCGGCCAGGCCCTCCACCTCGGTCAGGTCGAGCTTGCCGTTATCGAAGGCGCGGCGGGTAAATTCCCCCGGCTCGGCCAAGCGCACGCCGGGAAAGCCGGTTGCCGCCGCCAGCAGGGCGGCCAACACTGCCCGGCTGCCGTGAACCTGAAACTCCGCCACATCCTCGCCGGTGAAACTGGCCGGGCCGGGGAACCAGAGCAACAGCCCACGGTCCAACAGCGCCCCAGTGGCGGGATCGCTGAAACTCGCATAGGCGGCCAAGCGCGGGGCGGGCAGGGGGCGGCGCCCGGTCAGCGCCACCGTCAGCGGCCCGGCCTCGGGGCCGGAGACGCGCAGCACAGCAACCCCCGCCCGACCGGGGGCTGTGGCGACGGCGATAATCGTTTCGGCGCGGGCGGTCACAGGCTCTTCTGATCCGGCTGCAGCATCAGGCGTTCGACACGCCCGCCGCCCTGCAGATGGGTGATCAAAATCTCGTCGATATCCTCGGCGGTGCGAGCATGGTACCAGATACCTTCCGGATAGATCACCATGGTCGGCCCCAGCTCGCACCGGTCTAGGCAGGCGGCGCCATTGACGCGCAGGCCCCGGATGCCGAGTTCCTTAGCGCGGGCTTTGGCATAGTCGCGCAGCTTTTCCGACCCCGACCCAGCGCAGGAGCCGCGCGGATGCCCGTCCGGGCGGCGGTTGGTGCAGACGAAAAAATGAGCATCGAAATATAGGGCGGGATCGGTCGGCAGACGGGGCATTCGCATCTCGGGCAAAGGGGTCGAAAACAGCCGATAGAAGGTCGGCTTAACTCTGTTAAATTTCAAGTCTTGCGCGGATGCGAGACTATCGGTCCAATGCGGGCAACGCAATCTTTCGGGGGGAATACCCAATGGCGGGCACGGTCACGATTACGACGGCAGCGGGCGAGAGCTTTACGGCCTATGAAGCGAAACCGGACGGCGCCCCGAAAGGTGGGCTGGTGCTGATCCAGGAAATCTTCGGCGTCAATCAGGTGATGCGCGATCTGGCGGAAGGTTTTGCCGCGCAGGGCTATCACGTCCTGGCGCCGGACCTGTTTTGGCGGCAGGAGCCGGGTGTCGATATTACCGATAAGACGGAAGCCGAATGGCAGAAGGCTTTCGCCCTGCTGAACGGTTTTGATCAAGACAAGGGCGTTGCCGACATTCAGGCGACGATCAGCCATCTGCGCGGCTTGGGTGTTGGGAAGGTCGGCACGGTCGGCTATTGCCTGGGCGGGCGCTTGGCGCTGTTAACGGCCCTGCGCACCGATGCCGATGCCGCCGTGTCCTACTACGGCATCATGCTGGCACCGCTGGTGCCGGAGTTCGAGAAGATCAGCGCCCCGCTGCTGATGCATATCGCCGAGTTGGATAAATACGTGCCGCCCGCCGACCGGGAAGCGGTGCTGGCTGCGCTGGCCAGCCGCCCCGCCGCGTCCGCCTATGTCTACGACGGGCAGGAACACGCTTTCGCCCGCGTCGGTGGTCAGCATTACAATGCCGATGCCGCGACGCTCGCCAATGGACGGACGGAGGCTTTCCTGGCGAAAGCCTTGGCGGCGTAAGGATCCTCACGATGACCAAGACCCATGCCATTCGCCTGCACGCCTTCGGCGGCCCCGAGGTTTTACAGTGGGAAGAAATCGAGCTTCCTGCCCCCGGCCCGAACGAGGCGTTGATCCGCCAGACCGCCATCGGCCTTAACTTTATCGAAATCTACCAGCGCACCGGGCTTTATCCGCTGCCGCTACCGCT
Organism: Elstera cyanobacteriorum; assembly: GCF_002251735.1. Taxonomy (NCBI): domain Bacteria; kingdom Pseudomonadati; phylum Pseudomonadota; class Alphaproteobacteria; order Rhodospirillales; family Rhodospirillaceae; genus Elstera; species Elstera cyanobacteriorum. The sequence goes on from NZ_NOXS01000027.1 coordinate 74,111, forward strand.
CGTGCTGGGGCAGGAGGGCGCGGGCGTCGTCGAGGCGGTCGGCCCAGGGGTCACAGTCGTGAAACCGGGTGACCGGGTTGGCTATGCCAGCGGCCCCTCCGGCGCCTATGCCGAAAAGCGGCTCTATCCCGCCGACCGGCTGGTCCCGCTGCCGGATGCGCTCGACGATAAGACAGCGGCGGCCATCCTGCTCGGCGGCATGACGGCGCGCTATCTGGTCAAGGAAACCTTCCCGCTGAAACCGGGGCATACGATCCTGTTCCACGCCGCAGCGGGCGGGGTTGGGCAGATTGCCGTGCAATGGGCCAAGCATTTGGGCGCCACGGTGATCGGCACCGTCTCCGCCGGGAAAGTCGATCTCGCTAAATCCCTGGGCTGCGATCATGTGTTGGTGAGCGGCCAGGACGATATCGCCGCCCAAGTGAAGGCCCTCACCGGCGGACGCGGCGTCGATGTCGTCTACGATTCGGTTGGCAAGGATACGTGGGATGCCTCGCTCGACGCGCTGGCCCCGCGCGGCATGATGGTGACCTATGGCAATGCCTCCGGTCCGGTTCCGGCGGTTGCCCCGCTGACCCTCGCCAGCAAAGGGTCGCTGTTCCTGACCCGCCCGACCCTCGGCCATTACATCGATACCCGGGAAAGGTTGCTGGCGAACGCCGAGGATCTGTTCGACGTGGTCCTGTCGGGGAAGGTCAAGATTCACGTGAACCAGACCTTCGCGCTCAAGGATGTTGCCCAAGCCCATATCGCCCTCGCCGAACGGCGGACGACGGGCGCAACGGTGCTGCTGCCGTAACCGGCAAAACCCCCTCGGGGAGGCCCGAGGGGGTTTCTAGGCGGCTTGGTTAGTTCGTCGTCGTCTTCGCCGCCGGGGCTACCGTCGTCGCGGCGGCGCCCTGGGCGGCCTTATCCTCGACCTTCTTCACCGGCGCGGTTTCGGCCTTCACATCGGTCTTGCCAGCCTCGGGCTTCACGGTCGGGGCGACCTTGGTGTCGGCAGTGCCCGACACGTGGGTCGGCGTCTGCACCTTATTCACATGCGCCTTCACCGGGGCAGCCGGGGTCGCGGCGGTAACAGCCGGTTTCGTCGGGGCAACCGGGGCGGTCGGGGTCGTCCCCGATGCCAGGGCAACGCCCGAGACAGTCAGAACCAGAGCGGCAAAGCCAGCAGCAATCTTCGACATGATCAAGATCCTTCAAGACGCGAGGGGAGGGGCGCAGGCGGGCTGGATGCCGCCGCCTGCGCTGAACAGAGGGAAGACTTAGGAAGGGAGAACGACGCTTAGTTGGTCGTCGTCTTCACTGGGGCGCCGGTCTGTGCGCCGGTCGCGGCGGCACCCTGCACAGCCTTATCGTCGGTCTTCTTGACCGGGGCGACTTCGGTTTTCACCTCCGGCTTTACCTCGGTCTTGCTAGCGTCAGGGGCAACCGGCTTCACGGTCGGTGCGGCTTTGGTTTCAGCAGCGCCCGAGGCTTGCACCGGGGCCTGGACCTTACCGGCCTGTTCCTTGACCGGCGCCGCCGGGGTGGTGGCCGCAGCCTTCACCGGGGCTTCCGGCGCGGGGGCAGGCAGGGTGGTCGCGCCAGACGCGAGGGCCATGCCCGACACCGAGAGAACCAGAGCAGCAAAACCGGCAGCAATCTTCGTCATGATTCGATCCTTACTTGTATCAGGCAAGTCGTTGTTTGGTTTTTCTTTCGGGGTTTCGGTCGCTTTCTCCGTCCCCCGTGCCAATAGACTTACGCCTGACACCGCATCAAATCAAATTACAACGGGCAGAACCTCAGTTTAGCTCCCCGTAACCTTGGGGCAGGATTAAGGCAGACTCTTATTCGACTGCCGCTTTCGCATGGGCGATGAAGGCGCGCACCTTGTCGGGGTCTTTGATCCCCGGCGCCGCCTCCGTCCCGCTAGCAACATCCACCGCATAGGGGCGAGTGCGGCGCACGGCATCGGCCACCGTCTCCGGCGTCAGCCCGCCCGCCAGAATCAGCCGCCCGGTCGCGGCCAGTGCTTCGACCGTTGCCGTATCGGCGACAACGCCCGACCCGCCGTAATGCCCTGCCGCCGCGCCATCGGCCAGAAAGCCCATTGCCTCCCAAGCGTCGAGATCGGCCGCCAGAGGCGGGGCTCGGAAGGCTTTGATAACCGGCATCGGCAGGCCGCGATACGCTGCTGGCGTTTCATCGCCATGAAGCTGCACGGCGCTTACGCCGGTTTTCGTCCAAAGATCGACCAGCTCGGCGGGCGTTGCATTGACCGTCACCGCCACCGTCTGCACGAAGGGCGGCAGTTCCCGCCGCAGCCGGGCAAGGTCCGCCACCGCAATCGCCCGCTTCGACCCCGGCCACGTGACGAACCCTAAAGCATCCGCCCCACAGGCCGCCGCGTGCAACGCATCGCCCAAGCGCGTCAGACCGCAAATTTTTACCCGGACCATGTGCTGTTTACCTTACTTAACGCCTCTATGCGGCGCGGGACCGAACAACGGCGGCGATATGCCCGCCATCCTTGGCTTCCGTGACGGCGAGATCGTAGGCCGACTGCAAATTCAGCCAGAGGCGTGCCGACGTGCCGAAATAAGCCGCCAATCGCAGGGCGGTATCGGCGGTTATCCCGCGTTTACCCGCGATAATATCCGCCATCCGGCTCTGCGGCACGTCCAAAGCGCGGGCAAGGGCGGAAACCGACAGGCCAGCCTCGGCCACTTCATCGGCTAGAACTTCACCGGGATGGATCGCCGGAAGGTTAACCTTCTCAATGGTAATCGACGATTTCGACATCATAGGCGTCCCCCTCGCTGAAAATGAAGCAAATCCGCCACTGGACATTGATGCGGATGCTGAACTGGCCCTTTCGATCCCCTTGCAAGGCTTCAAACCGATTAGACGGAAACTCCATCAAATCGGCTAAGCAAGACGCCTCGTGCAGCAACGCCAGCCGCCGTTGGGCTTGCCGTTCAAAAGCCTGAAACTCCGCCACCCGCTCACCCGCGAGAAACCGAGCCGTTCGCTTGTCTGCGGCAGTTTTGATCATATGGGTATCATAAACCGATTATCAGTATCTGATAAACGGATAATCCACACGGCAGACCGGCTATCTACCGCCCCAACAAATAACGCAACTGCGCCCCCGGTTCTGGCGCGCGCATCAGAGCGGAGCCGATCAGCACCGCTTGGGCGTCGATAGCGCGCATGCGGGCGAAATCCTCCGGCGTCTCAAGCCCGCTTTCGGCGACGAAGCCAGTGCCGGGCGGCACCATCGGGCGCAGCCGTTCGGCGTTCTTGAGGTCGATAATGAAGGTGGTGAGGTCGCGGTTATTGACGCCGATCAGATCAGCACCGGACTTCAACGCAATCGCCATTTCCGCGTCATCATGCACTTCCACCAGCGCATCCAGCCCATAGGCGCGCGCTTGAGCGAGGTAATCGGCGGTTGCCTCGCCCAAGACGGCAACGATCAGCAGGCAGGCGTCAGCAATCAGGCGGGTTTCGGCAAGCTGCCAGGGATCGACGACGAAATCCTTGCGCAATACCGGGATCGAAACCTGGGCGCGGGCAGCCTGTAATTCTTCATCCTTCCCATGAAACCAATGGGGCTCGGTCAGGATCGACAGGGCGGAAGCCCCCGCCGCCTCATAGGATTTGGCAATCGCCACCGGGTCACTGTCCGCCCGGATCGTTCCGGCGGAGGGGGAGGCGCGCTTGATCTCGGCGATCACACGCAGGTCGCCCGGCGCGGTTACCGCCCGGGTGAAGCCGCGCGTCGGGGGGAGGGTGGCAATCGCCCGCTCAAGCTCGGCCAGAGACCGTTTAGCCTTTGCAGCGGCGACATCCTCCGCCCGGCGGTCGCAGATCGGCTTCAGGCGGTTGGGAAGGGTGGTGGTCGTCATCTTAGGCCTCATTCTTCAGGGCGCGCAGCCCATCGAGCTTCGCCAGCGCCGCGCCGGAGGCAATTGCCTGGTCCGCCAGGGCAACGCCTTCCTTGAAATCGCCGGCCGCATCGGCGGCAACCAGGGCGGCCGCAGCATTCATCAGTACCGCCGGGCGGCCTGGGTGATCCTCGCCGCGCAGGATCGCCAACAAAGCCGCCGCATTCTCCTGCGGGGTGCCGCCCTTGATACTGTCGAGCGGTCGTTCCTCAAACCCGAAATCGGCGGGGGTGACGGTGAAAACCTCGATCTCGCCCTTCTTCAGCGCGGCGACATGGGTGCGCCCAAGCGGCGCCACCTCGTCCAACCCCACCTCGGCCGAGATGACCAAGCCACGCTCGCACTCTAGCCCGGCCAAGGCTTCGGCCATCGTCCGCAGCTTCGACGGGTGATAGACGCCAACGCACTGCGTGCGGACATGAGCGGGATTGGTCAGCGGCCCGAGCAGATTGAATAGGGTCCGCACGCCCAAGGTCCGCCGGATCGTCACCACGGCCTTGGTGGCTGGGTGATAAAGCGGCGCGAAGAGGAAGCCGATCCCGATGGTTTCGATGCCGCGCGCCGTCGCCTCGATCGACAGATCGACCGGAACGCCCAGGGCTTCCAGCACGTCGGAACTACCGCTTTTCGACGACACCGCGCGGTTACCGTGCTTGGCGACGCTGACCCCGGCCCCCGCCGCGATGATCGCCGCCGTGGTCGAAAGGTTCAGCCCCCCCGCGCCATCGCCGCCGGTTCCGGCGGTACACAGGGTCGGGCGCGTCTTCAATGGCAGTTTGAGGGCGCGGGCGCGCAGGACGGAGGCGGCGCCGATCAACTCTTCGACCGTCTCCCCCTTCACCCGCAGGCCCATCAACAAACCGGCGAATTGCAGATCGGGGCAGCCGCCATCAATCAGATCATCCAGCGCGAAGGCCAGTTCCTGCCGGGTCAAATCCTGCCCACGCCCGACTTTTTCCAAAAGCTCCGTAATCATCGCGCCGCCTGCCTCGATACCATTCGCCTCAAAAGGGCTAAGACTGTGCCGGGCGGGGGGGAGAAGGGTCAAGGGCCGACCGCGCGGGGCGGGAATGTCTAAGGCTTGGCCTTTATCGCTGCCGCCGCTAGGGTAACACCGTTCTTGTGCCCCCTCGGAGCTGCTGCGATGCCCGCCACCCTAACTTATCTTTTCGATCCGCTGTGCGGTTGGTGCTATGGGGCGGCCCCGGCCCTGGCGGTTTTGGCGGCGCGGCCCGATGTGACCTTGCGGCTGCTGCCCACCGGCCTGTTCGCCGGGGCGGGCGCCCGCCCGATGAGCGCGGAGTTTGCGGCCTATGCCTGGTCGAACGATCAGCGCATCGCCCAATTAACCGGGCAGGTTTTTTCCGACGCCTATCGCACGCGGGTGCTGACCGATAGCGATCAGCCTTTCGATTCAGGCCCGGCAACCTTCGCCCTTACCGCCGTTGCCTTAACGGCGCCGGAGGAAGAATTGACGGCGCTGAAAGCCATCCAAAGTGCCCGCTACGTCGATGGTCGCGCGATTACGCTGCCAGAAACTTTAGCGAATATTCTGCGCAGCCTCGATCTCGATGCTGCGGCAGATGTTTTCCTGACGCAAGGGGCCGACCTGCTGAACGCCGTGGATCAGCGGATCGGCGAGGGGCAACGGCTTCTAAACCAGCTCCGCGCCCAAGGCGTCCCCACCCTTGCGCGGACCGAGGCGGGGCAGGCGCCCCGGCAAATCCCAAGCGCGCTTCTGTTCGGACCGCGGGCCGACTTGGAAGCGTTTCTCATTGCCCCTTAAGCCAGTTTAGCTTCCGCCGCCTCCACCAAAAACCGGGACCGATTACCGCCACTAACCGCATCGATCCGCCCCAACAGAGGACGCGGTATCATGACGTTCACCCGCTCTGCCTTCAAGAAATCCTGGGGCAGGTCAATCAAGACCAAAACAGCCCCCGCCTGCTGGGGGTCGTCTTTCAAAGCTTCCAGGCTTGATGGTTGGGGAATCGGTTCGCCCAGCGTCTCTAGAACCGCGAGATGACCGGCCAAGGCTTCTGCCGCCATGGCGCGCGCCTCATCCAACGTTCGCCCGGCGCTGACACATCCAGGAAGGTCTGGAAACTCTACCCCGTAGTCGCTGTCCGTCTCTTTGCGGATATAGGCCACGTAATAGGTCATGGCATTACCTCGTTAACTTCAGCCCGCTCTGCCGTTCGATAGATTTGATTGTACCCGACGGAAAATCCCGTTTGGGGTGCGGAACAGTCACAAGGCCGGGCTTCGTTGGATGCTTGAAGTGCCAGTGACTGCCGGTTGTCCGAACATGCACCCAGCCATCGGCTTCTAGAAGAGCAATAAGTGCCCGGCTATCCATATGTGTAACGCTACACACAAACCGCGTCGACGTCAAACGACCTAACGGCGCGCGCTTAACCCGCCACGGCCTCCATCGCCTGCGCCAAAGCCACATCGCGGGCGGATAGGCCAGTGCAGTCATGGGTGGTCAGCAGCACATCGACGCGGTTATAGACGTTGAACCATTCTGGGTGATGGTCGGCCTTTTCCGCCAGAATGGCGACCCGGCTCATAAAGCCCCAGGCCTCGACAAAATCCGTGAAGCGGAAGCTTTTGGTGATCGCATCCCGGGTCGGCTCGTAGGTCCAGCCGGGCAAGCGGGCCAGGGCTTCCGCCCGTTCCTGTTCGGTCAACACGCGCAGCATCCAATACCTCCCTGTCGCTGACTCTTTGTTCATATTTTTCAGCCGCTTATCATATTGAACCCTTCATGATGTTTCTATAATTTTCCGAAACGAGAAGATTTTGCGGGACTTAAGCCCATGCGCGTCCATGCAGTTGATGGCTTCTTTGAAAAATACTTAACAGTGATTTCGATTATTATTGGAAGCATTCTTGTTTTTATAATTGTACCAATACCCTCTCTCACAGCATCCGTTTCCGACTGGCATGCCAGTACTCATCCAGACTACAGCATGAACCTAAACGGTTTCCTGTATTTTTGGGCGGAGCCGTGGCATTTCCCGCTCCTCAGCGTCAAGGGTCTTGGGATTCCATTTGGATTCAATATTTTTTACACTGACTCTTATCCCCTCGCTGCCTTAATCACCAAAATTCTGCCCCTATCGCAGGCCCCCAATATCTATCCGGCGTGCATTGCAGCGGCGATTCTCCTGCAAATGGTTTCAGGAACCTATCTTGCCCGCTGCTGCGGCCTGCGGAGTCCAGCCGCCTTGATGGTCGGCATAATGCTTATCTTCATGCCGTTTTTTTTATTTCGCTTCGTCCATATTGCCTTAGCGAACCACTGGATCATTCTGATTGGTCTTGCGGAAACCATCCGCCATCGCCCAGGCCATCAAGGACGGCTTGTGCTGCTCTCGCTCATCGCCCTGCTCACCCATGCCTATCTTCTCGCGATGATCTTCCCCCTATTCCTCATCGCATCGCTGCGGGCCGCCCTGCTGACCCCAACCCCTGCCCGAAAGTTCTTGGTCGAGAGTATGGGCACAGTCGGCCTCATGGTCGGGCTTGCGTATAGCATCGGCCTGGTCGGACACGGCCTTACGCCGCTGCCGCCCGATAACTTCGGACAGGCTTCCCTCAATCTGCTGAGCCCCTTCATCCCTCAACGCAGCGGCCTACTGCCGGGGCGAGACATCATCGATGCAACCGGATACCAGTATGAAGGATATGCCTATCTCGGCGCGGGCAGTCTGGTGCTGATGCTGGCCGCAGCTTGGATCGCCGTTCGGAAGGGTATCCCGAAGCTCAGCGGCCCGGTCGTGTTGCTGCCTCTCCTGTTAGGCCTCTTTTGGCTTTATGCCCTGTCGAACAGAATTTACCTTGGCCATCATCTGTTACTGACGGTGGATTTGCCGGAAGTAATTCTAAAAATCGCCGCACAGATGCGAAATTCAGGGCGCTTTTTCTGGCCCGTTGGGTATGCGCTGGTCGGGCTATCCCTGTTTCTGCTGCAGAAGCATCTTCGTCCTGCCGCGCTCTATGGGCTGCTGGGCGCGGCGCTAGTGCTGCAAATCATTGATGCCGGACCCATGAGAAAGGTCGCCCGGCACGACCTGAGCGATCGTCGAACCCCTGGAATTGACGCCACACTTTGGGACCGTAACTTCGCCCAAAGCCAACGCATCCTCGTCGAACCGCCTTTCGGCTGCGCCCCCATGCCCGATTGGCCGGTGATCGTTGATTTACAGAATGTTGCTGCCCGCAAGAATGTTCCGATCAACAGCCTCTACGCAGCGCGTGCCATGCGGACGTGCGATGACGTGCGGACTGCCACCGAAGCCGAACCGCGCGTTCCAGGAACCCTGTTTGTGTTTGTGGGGCCTCAGGCTGCATCAGTCCCTCGCCCGGATCTTTCCTGCCATAGTCTCCGCATCCCCCGGCAACTCCATAAGCTTTGGATGCCGCACGACGCTTCAGGGGAAACTGAACTGACGATCTGTTCGGCCAAACCAACCTGATCGGCAATAGCGCCGCGTCAGCCCATTCGGTAAGCTGTCGCTCCCATGTTGGAAACTGATCTCGCCCGCAAGCTCTTGGATTTCTACCTCGCCCTCGGGGTGGACGAGGCTATGGGCGACCAGCCGTTGGATCGCCGCCGGGCCGAACCGCCACCGGCGCCGGATCGCGGCCGCCCGCCTGCCCCAGGGCTGCGCGCGGCGGGACAGGCCGAGGCGCCCCCCAGCCGGGCCCCGGCGCCACCTGCCGATCTTGCGGCGCTGGCCCCCGACCGGGGGATCGCCGACGCCCGCACCCGGGCGGCTGAGTGTGGCACACTTGCCGCACTCGATGCCGCTATTCGGGGTTTTGACGGCTGCGCACTCAAACAAACCGCCATGTCGACGGTGATTTACGACGGTGCCGTCGACGCGCCGCTGCTGGTCATCGGCGAGGCACCGGGCGGCGAAGAAGATCGGCTGGGAAAGCCTTTCGTCGGCCCTGCCGGGCAGATGCTAGATCGGATGCTGGCGGCCATCGGCCTCGATCGTACACGGGCGTGCATTACCAATATGGTTTATTGGCGCCCGCCCGGAAATCGCAAGCCCACCGACGCCGAATTGGCGGTGTGTTTGCCCTTCGTCGAACGCTTTATTTCCCTTGTGAATCCTAAGGTTATCCTCTTGGCGGGGGGGACCCCGGCCCAGACGCTTTTGGGCCGGACGGACGGTATTACTAAGCTGCGTGGGCGCTGGTTCGATTGGACGGATTCACGCGGCGTAACAATACCTATGTTGCCCTCATATCATCCTTCGTATTTGCTGCGATCCCCAGGTCAAAAGCGCGATGCTTGGAAGGATTTCCTTGTTTTGGCGGATAGACTAGAAGGGCTTATACAGTCGTAGAAAAGCCATAAATTCTGGCGGTTTACGCGGTTCGTGTGGCGTATCACGCACACCTGTTGCAGATTTTCCTACTTGTCATCAAACTGTCTCGGCTCTATCTAAGCGGGACTATGACCAACATTCGCACGACCAAAGGGGGCTTTGGCACCCGTGGGCGCGGCTTTTTGCTTTTTGCGAGCGCGCTAACGGTTCCGGTTCTCCTTCTCGGCCCAATGCTGGCCCCCACCCGCCCCGCGCTTGCCGCGGCGCCCGCCCCCTTGCGGGACGAGGTTGCGGTCTATACGCCGGGTCCGACCGTCCCCACCGACGAAACCTCTCAAACCCTGCCGGACGTGCTGCGCGACGGCGATGTGGTGCTCTACCGCAAGATTCTGGAAGCCCAGGAAGCGGCCGACTGGCCGACCGCCGATAAACTGATCGGCGCACTCAGCGATCGCCAACTCGTCGGCCATATCCTCGCGCACCGCTACCTACAGACGCCCTATAAGGCGACCTATGACGAGCTTCGGCGCTGGCTTCTCGCCTTCATGGATCAGACCGAAGCGCCGCGCCTCTACGCCCTCGCCCAAAGCCGTAAGCCGAAAACCGGCGGCCCAGCGCTACCAAAGCTGAAGCAGAACGCCAGCTTCGACCGCTCCGGCGACGAGGATATGAGCTGGCGCGACAAGCCCTATACCTCCGCCCATCCCGGCAAAGGCTGGCCCGCGTTGGCCGCTAAGCTCAAGCGCGTCGATACCGCCGATGAAGCCCGGGATGCACTGCACCTCCTCGCGGCGGCGGAAGAAACCGTCGATCCGGTCCTGCTGGATCAGGCCCGCGCCCGGCTGGCACAACTGCTGTTTCTCGCCGGGCAGGATAGTACAGCCCTCACCGCCGCCAGTGCCGCCGCTCGCTCCGCCGATAAGGTGCCGGACGCCGCCTGGACCGGTGGGCTCGCCGCCTGGCGTCTCGGCCGCAAAACCGACGCGCTGGGGTTCTTCACCCAGGTTTGGGACTCGCCCGCCGCCTCCGACTGGACAAAAGCCGGGGCCGCCTTCTGGGCCTATCGCTCGGCAAAAGCCACCGGCAAGACGGTCGAGGCCGATCAATGGCTGAACCGTGCCGCCGAAGCGCCCTATACCTATTACGGGCTGCTGGCCCGCCGCACGTTGCAGTGGGATATTTCGCTGGATTGGGAACTGCCCAACCTCGCGGCGCGAGACCTTGCCAGCCTAAAGCGCTTTCCCGGCGTCACCCGCGCCCTGGCGCTGACCCAGATCGGCCTGAAAAGCCGAGCGGAAGCCGAACTGCGCGCCGTGTTGCCGCGCCTGCCCGCTGATCTCTATCTGCCGATGCTCACCCTGGCCGAACGCGGCGGTAGCCCCGGTCTGGCCATGAGCCTTGCGGGCGGTATTCAGCGGGTTCGGGGGGAACGCTATGACGCGGGCCTCTACCCGATCCCTCACTGGACGCCGCGCCAGGGGTTTGCCGTCAATCCCGCCTTGCTCTATGCCATCGCCCGACACGAATCCCATTTCACCGTCGGGGCAAAGAACCCATCGGGCGCGCGCGGGCTGCTGCAAATCATGCCAGAAACCGCGTCGGCGATGGCGCGCAAGGGCGGCGATGAAGATGATGCCCGCGATTTGGGCGACCCGACCGTCAATATGACGCTCGGCCAGCGCCTCGCCGCCACGCTGCTGCGCCATGATCTGGTCAATGGTAACCTGTTGCGCTTTTCGGTCGGCTATTCCGCCGGGATCGGCCAGCTCGATAAGATGCTGAAAGGCGAAGGGACGACGAAGGCCGCGATGACCGCTGCCACCCGCGATCCGCTGCTGTTCGTCGAAAGCATTCCCTATGTCGAAAGCCGCAACTTCACCAAACGGCTTCTGGCCAACTATTGGATCTATCAGAAGCGCCTGAACCAGCCGACCGATAGCCTAACCGCGCTTGCCGCCGGTAAGATCCCGTCCTATCGTCCGGGGCAATATGCGCCGGTGGATTTGGCCGGGCGCTGACATCGCACCCCCGGAGACGGTTATGAGCAAGATCGACGAAACCCGCGCCTTCCGCCCGGTCAATATCGCCCTGCTCACCGTCTCCGACCGGCGCAGTTTGGCGGAAGATACGTCCGGCGATCTGCTGCAACAGCGCCTGACCGATGCTGGGCACGTCCTGGCGGCGCGGGCGCTGCTGAAGGACGATCTTCCCGCGATCATCGCCCAACTGACCGCTTGGATCGATGATCCCGAGGTGGATTGCGTCATCACCACCGGCGGCACCGGCCTGACCGGGCGCGACGTTATGCCGGAAGCCTTCGCCACCGTCGTGGAAAAGGATATCCCCGGCTTCGGCGAACTCTTTCGCTGGATCAGCTTTCAGAAGATCGGCACCTCGACGATCCAAAGCCGCGCCACCGGCGGTCTAGCGCGCGGCACCTATCTTTTCGCGTTGCCCGGCTCCACCAGCGCCTGCCGCGACGGCTGGGATGAAATCCTGCGCTGGCAGCTCGATGCGCGGCATAAGCCCTGCAATCTCGTGGAACTGATGCCGCGCCTGCGGGAGCACGAGGGAGTTTAATCCCCCTCAAGGAAGCTCGGACCGTCTGCCATTCGGTTTGGGGCACAGAAAAGGCCCCACACAGTCCGGGAAATTGCTAAGCGATAAGGTCCGTTACGGCAAAATTGGTGACGCCCATCAGGATCACTGCACCGCTCTGCGTTGCTGCATCCAATGCCCCCGCGACAGCTTCGGTAATGAGAAGCGTATCGGGGCCTGCATCATTCACGGTGAAAACCCCGCCAGCGAAGCTGCCGCGCAGACCATAATGATGGTTGGCCGTTAAGGCCGATCCATTGCTGCCAGTGCTTAGCAGCGTATAAGAATTGACAGCAGAAACCCCCAGTTTATCAGATCCGGTGGCAAAATCAGTGATGATGTCCACACCATTGCCAAAGGTCATGGTTTCGCCAGCACCGATCGATGTTGCCGTCACGGTTTCGGCTGTCCGGGCAATGCCCTCACTCCGATAATGATAAAAAGTATCAAGGCCGGTCCCGCCTGTCAGGCTATCAGCGCCTGCCCCACCCCGAAGGAAATCATCCGCCCCGCCGCCCGCTAACGTGTCGATACCATCGCCACCATTCAAGGCATCGGCGAGCGCACCCCCAACGATCGAGTCGGTACCCGCACCACCAACAACAGTCATCCCATGGCCTGTTACTTGGGATGCATCAAAAGTGAGATTGTTCCCCGCCGTTAATCCCGCCCCCGAGACGGTTACGGTCGTTGTATCTGTGGCATGGGTCGAGGCGGCGGTAATAACATACTGATAGCTTGCCCCATCGGTCAGGGTGATGGTCTCGACCTCTTTCACCCCATCCAAATCGCTATTGGCGTTCCGGGCGGTTAGCGTCAGCGTATCGTTCCCGGTGCCGCCGGTCACCTGATCACCCGACGTCAGATTGCCACCCAATATGAACGTATCATTATCGGCCCCACCGGTTAGCGCATCGTTGCCGATGCCCGCCGTCAGCGTATCATTCCCCGCGCTACCATCGAGCGCATCATTCCCGTCGTTGCCAAAGAGTTCGTCGTTTCCACTATCGCCGAAAATATAATCGTTCCCGTCACTACCGATCAGACTGTCATTACCCAGGCCTCCATCTAAACTATCGTCACCAAGGCCACCGTCCAGAGTATCATTTTCGGAACCACTGGCCAGGAAGTCATTCCCGACCCCACCGACCAAACTATCGGTGCCAGCATGGCCATGGAGGGTATCATTTCCATCCCCCCCTAATAGAGTATCGCTACCCCCGCCCCCGCCCAGCGAGTCGTTTCCATCGCCGCCGAGCAGACTATCCGCTAAGTCTCCACCATTGATGGAGTCGACCCCAGCGCCGCCCGTAATCGTCATCGCATGCCCCGTAATCAGCAGACCATCAAAGGTCAGCGTCGAGGCACCCGTCAACGCGCTGGCATCGAGGGTAACGTTCGTCGTATCGGTTGCATGGACCGATCCAGTGCTGATGGTCCACGTGTAGCTCGCGCCATTTGCCAATCGGATCGTCTCAAACTGCGAAACGCCATTGAGGCTGGTTGCGCCGAGCGACGACGTCACCGTCAAAAGATCATTGCCTGTGCCGCCGGTCAGGGTTGTCGTTGCCGAAACATTGCCGCCGCCCACAATCGTATCGTCACCGCCGCCGGTGAGTACGCTCAGGCCACCGCCGCCAAGGGTAATCGTATCATTGCCCGATCCCGATTGGACCGAAACGCCAACCGGCACGGTAAAGGTCAGCGCCCCGGTCATGGCACTCCCGTTAAGCAACGTTGCCCCGCCGAAACTGCCCAGCGTCAACGCCCCTGCGCCAGTCACGGTGACAGTGCCGCCGCCCGCCATCAGGGTTCCCAAGGTGCTGGTCGAGCGAACCTCCAAACTCACCCCGTTGCGACCGGTTGTAATAACCGATCCGGCGGCTGACCCGTCGAGGCCGAATTTTTGGAGGGTGTTGCTATTGTCGGTCAGCGTCTTGGCATAACCGCTACCCAGAACGAACACCGTATTCGCCGCCAAATCGGTGCTGGGGGTTTGGACCGTCAGATTGCCGGTGCCCGTCAGGATAACCTCGCCGATCGCGGTAAAGCCGGTACCGTTCAAAACCGTTCCGCTCGCCGTCTGAAGGGCGATCCGATCAATGTCCGTGACCGTAGCGGTTCCAGCGGAATTGATCGTCCCCGTCTGCGCGGTCAGGGTCAGGCTATCGGTGCCGCCCCGCCCATTGATCACATCGGTGCCGTTCAATGTTCCGGCACCACCGCTGAAGGTCTCATTCGTCCCGGTTCCCGTCGGCACCAGACTATCGGTCAAACCGGTGGTCAGCACTAAGGAGACCGCCGGGGTCGGGGTGACAGGGGTCGTGACCGGCGTCGTCACCGGCGGCGGTGTCACAACGGGAATTTTGATGGTGCCATCGGCGTTCAAGCTAGCACTATCGCCCGCCGTCACCCCCGACTGTGAATAGATCAGAAACGGCGATACTTGATTGAGCGCGCTATTCGCCGCCGACACTGTATACCCGCCGGAGATGCGGGCGCCGTTCTGGTCGGTAACCTCGGTGCCCGGCGACAGCAGCAAGCTGATCGCCCCTGGGGTAAAGAAAGCGGCGGAGGTTGCCGTTAGCCGGGAAAAATCGATTGTCAGGCGCGATCCTTCCGTCAGGCCGCGCGCATCGAAAATCAGCCCGGCATCGCGGCCATTGGCCGCCAAAAAAGCATCGGTCAGCACGAGGCGGAACTGATTGGGCCGACCGTCCGCCGCCGCATTCACAAAGGCCAGCGCATCGAGATTGCGCAGAGTCGCCGCCCCGGTATCGATCACCAGCGGCGTCGTGCCCCCCGCGAGATAGAGAAGATCCTGCCCCTCCTCGCCGTCGATCACATCGCCCGCGACAAGGCTACCGTCCGACACGGTGAACCGATCATTCCCCGCGCCGCCAATCAGGGTTTCGAGGCCCAAATTGGCCACCAGCGTATCATTGCCGTCATCGCCATAGGCCTGATTGCGGCCTTCGCCCAGGTCAATCCAATCGCTGCCCGCATCGCCATGGGCCAAATCATCGCCGCCCGCGTCGCGGATAGTATCATTGCCGGTACCGCTCCATTGGCTATCGTTGCCGATGCCGCCCGACAGCGTATCGTTCCCCGCGCCGCCGACAATCGAATCGTTCCCAGCATTGCCGATCAGACTATCGGCCCCGTCCGAACCCGCCAGCGTATCGCGGCCCGACCCGCCGATGAGCACGCTGCCGGTTTGCGCGGCCCCCGCCTCGGTGCGCAGGACGCCGGTCAGCGCTAGGCCGATCAGGGCGCGGCTACCGTCGATATTCTCGAAACCGGTCAAGGTCGGTCCCGTCTCGGCGCCGGTGATCGTCTGCGTTCGGTTTTGATCGTCCCCCTGGGTCAGGTCAATCACGGCGAGATCGGGGGCCGCCGCCGCAGAAATCAGCAGCGTATCGCCCGCTCGGCCCTGCCCGCCTGCGGCGATCTTGACCGTGGGCGCTAGTCCGGCGCTGGGAAGCACCAGGTCGTCCGTCGCCGCCAAGGTGGCGCTCCCCGCTAGAACCGGCTGAAGCGATGCCGCAACGGTCCGGCCTTCCAGCAGCCCATAGGTAACGTAATGGCCCAGAACGGTCTGGAGTGTGTAACCCGCGCGGATCAGATCGGGGTTCGCCGCCAGATAGGCCGCCGCATCAAAGCCAAGCTGGTCACTGCTCGGTTGCCGGCCCTCCGTCGCCCCGAAGGCGAGGTAATGATCCCAAGCGCTGGCAAAAAAGCCCGCCGTTACCGCTGCCCGCACATCGGGGTTCTGCGTCAGGTAATAGGCGGCATCGAAAGCAGCATTCGGGTTCCGCCCCTCCCGCGCGCCGAAGCGTTCGAAATGATCCAGCGCGCTGCGGATCGTCCCTTGGGCCAGTGCTGCCGCAACATCGCGGTTAGCAGACAGATAGTAGGCAGCATCAAAGCCAAGCGCGCTCATTCCAAACCCCTGAAGCCTGTTTCAGGAGTGCGTTTTAACAAGGATTTATCCGGTAAACGATGAAAATATAAAGAAAATATAAATGTATTCAGTCCCTGGTAATGATTCGTTATCGAAAGACTGCGGCGGTTCTGGAGCGGCCAGGCCGCCCTCCGATGACCCATGCGGGCATACTTAGGTGGTCTCTAAATCCTCGATCAGCACGCAAATCCCCAATACGCGGCGCGCCTCCTCTTGCGGAATACAATGGGTGCGCGTGCGGTGAGGGCTGCCCGGAGCGGTTTCGGGCATCAAGTAAAGTTTCCTTTTTCAGAAAATTCATTACAGTCTCACAACATTGCTTTGTAACTATTAATACAAATTACGATTCTCTCTCGCTTTCGCACCGCAGCATCTGTAGCCTTCAGGTATCAGATGCCCCTTACTGCGGAGTGAGCCATGTCCTACCGGTCGATCGTCGAAGAAGCCCAAAAGACAATCCAGCCGAATACATCCTGGAACGGTATCGAAGCCGAAGCTGTGGCGCGGATGCGCCTGCAAAATCGCTTCCGCACCGGTCTCGATATTGCGCGTTACACGGCCCGCATCATGCGCCAGGACATGGAAGCCTATGACCGCGACCCCAGCCAATACACCCAGTCCTTGGGCTGTTGGCACGGGTTCATCGGTCAGCAGAAGCTGATCTCCATCAAAAAGCATTTCGGCACCACCGATAAGCGCTACCTCTATCTCTCCGGCTGGATGATCGCCGCGCTGCGCTCGGATTTCGGCCCGCTGCCCGACCAATCGATGCACGAAAAGACCAGCGTTCCGGCACTGATCGAAGAACTCTATACCTTCCTGCGTCAGGCCGATGCCCGCGAACTCGGTATGCTGTTCCGCGACATCGATAAGGCGCGCGAAGCGGGGGACGAGCTGCGCGAACGCAAGCTGCTACAGCAGGTCGATAGCTACCAGACCCACGTCGTGCCGATCATCGCCGATATCGATGCCGGGTTCGGCAATGCCGAAGCCACCTATCTGCTGGCGAAGAAGATGATCGAAGCCGGGGCCTGCGCCCTGCAGATCGAAAACCAAGTGTCGGACGAAAAGCAGTGCGGCCATCAGGACGGCAAAGTCACCGTTCCGCACGAAGATTTCGTCGCGAAGATCCGCGCCATCCGCTACGCCTTCCTGGAGCTTGGCGTTGACGACGGCATCATCGTGGCACGCACCGACTCGCTGGGCGCGGGCCTGACCAAGCAGATCGCCTTCAGCCACACGCCGGGCGACATTGGCGATCAGTATAACTCTTTCCTCGATTGCGAAGAAATCCAGCCGGGCACCCATCTGAACGGCGATGTCGTGCTGATGCGCGACGGTAAGCTGATGCGCCCGAAGCGTCTGCCGTCCAACCTGTTCCAGTTCCGCCCGAATACCGGCGCCGACCGCTGCGTGCTGGACTGCGTTAACGCCCTGCAACATGGCGCCGACCTGCTGTGGATCGAAACCGAAAAGCCGCATATCGAGCAGATCGCCAGCATGGTGGACCGTATCCGTGAGGTCATCCCGAACGCGAAGCTGGTCTACAACAACTCGCCGTCGTTCAACTGGACGCTGAACTTCCGCCAGCAGGTCTATGATGCCTGGCAGGCTGCCGGTAAGGATGTGTCGGCCTACGACCGCGCCAAGCTGATGAGCGTCGATTACGACACCACCGCGCTGGGGATCGAAGCCGACGAACGTATCCGCACCTTCCAGCGCGATGCCGCCGCCCGGGCCGGGATCTTCCATCACCTGATCACCCTGCCGACCTACCATACGGCAGCGCTGTCCACCGATAATCTCGCCAAGGAATATTTCGGCGAACAGGCGATGCTGGGCTATGTCGCCAACGTCCAGCGCCAGGAAATCCGCCAGGGTATTGCCTGCGTGAAGCATCAGAACATGGCCGGGTCGGACATGGGCGATGATCACAAGGAATATTTCGCCCGCGAAGCGGCCCTAAAGGCGGGCGGTGCCCATAACACGATGAACCAGTTCGCGGCGGTGTAAAGCGATCCGGGGCGCGTTCGACGAGCGCGCCCTAACGCTCAACCCCTCAAGGCGTTCACGGGTGGCCTCGGCCTTCTGTGGGCGCTTTTTGGGTTTTAGTCGCTGTCCCCGTCACCCTCGATCCGGTCCATATCCTCGTCGGAAAAGCCGAAATGGTGGCCGATTTCATGGATCAACACGTGGCGAACGATATCGTCCAGCGCCTCGCCGGTTTCGCACCAATAGTCGAGGATTGGGCGGCGATAGAGGAACACCCGGTCGGGTTCCGCCCGCACCAACCCGACGCTTTGGAACGGCATGGCGACGCCTTGATAGAGGCCAAGGAGGTCGAAGGGGCTTTCCAGCTCCATTTCCTCAACGATCTCATCGTCGGGCAAATCTTCGATCTTCAGTACCAGATCACGGGTGTACTGGCGCAGCTCATTGGGGATCTCGTGCAGGGCCGTTTCGGCCAGGCGGGCGATGTCGTCGAGACTGGGGGCGATCAGAATCATAGGGCCTATTTAAGCATGCGGCCCCGCTATTACCACAGGGGTCTTGCCAGCCGGGCCAAGCTGCCGCACTTTGCCGACTACGGGCAGAACCGGAAAAGCGGCAGGCTCGACAAACAAGAGTGCTTCCCTTAACGTAAAGGGAAGGGTTCAGCCAGGGGGATCGGGGAATGACCAGGGACGTAATGCCCTATGATGTGGTGATCGTTGGCGGCGGGCCTGCGGGCTTGGCCACGGCCATCCGGTTGAAGCAGCGCGCGGCAGAAGCAGGCGAGGAGCTTGCGGTCTGCGTTGTCGAAAAAGGGTCGGAAATCGGGGCGCATATCCTGTCGGGCGCCGTCTTCGAACCGCGCGCCCTGAACGAGTTGATCCCCGATTGGAAAGAAAAGGGCGCACCGCTGAATACCCCGGCGGTGGAGGACAACTTCCTGTTCCTGACGGAAAAAGGCTCCTTCAAGCTGCCCACCCCGCCGCAGATGCATAATCACGGCAATTACATCATCTCGCTCGGCAACCTCTGCCGGTGGCTGGGCCAGCAGGCCGAAGAACTGGGGGTGGAAATCTACCCGGGCTTCGCCGCCGCCGAAGTGCTCTACGACGACGACGGCGCCGTAAAAGGCATTGCCACCGGCGATATGGGCATTGGCCGCGATGGGGAGCAGACGGCCAATTATCAGCCGGGCGTGGAACTGCACGCGCGCCAGACGATCTTCGCCGAAGGCTGCCGGGGATCCCTCAGCAAAGGGCTGATGGAGAAATTTTCGCTTCGCGACGGCGTCGATCCGCAAACCTACGGCATCGGTATTAAGGAACTTTGGGAAATCGATCCGGCCAAGCATAAAGCCGGTAAGATCATCCATACCATCGGCTGGCCGGTGAAGAGCGATACCTACGGCGGCTCGTTCCTCTATCACCTTGAGAACAATCAAATCGTCGTCGGTTACGTCATTGGGCTGGATTACACCAACCCGCACCTGTCGCCGTTCGAAGAGTTTCAGCGCTTTAAGCAACACCCGGCCGTGCGGCCTTTCTTTGAAGGCGGGCGGCGCATCGCCTATGGCGCGCGCGCCATCAACGAAGGCGGCTGGCAGTCGCTGCCGAAGCTGACCTTCCCGGGCGGCTGCCTGATCGGCTGCGCGGCGGGTTTTCTGAATGTGCCGAAGATCAAGGGCAGCCATCTCGCCATGAAATCGGGCATGCTGGCGGCGGATGCGGTGTTCGATCACCTCACGTCCGGCGCGGACAGCAAGGAAGCCACGGCCTATTCGGCGGCGATTGAAAACTCCTGGGTGGCGGAAGAACTAAAGGCGGTGCGCAACATCCGCCCGTCCTTCCACTATGGCCTGTGGGCAGGCCTCGCTTATTCGGCCATCGACACCTATCTGTTCAGAGGCAAGGCGCCCTGGACCTTCCGCAACCACGCGGACCACGACAAGCTTAAAAAAGCCAGCGAGGCGCCGCGCATCGAGTATCCGAAGCCCGATGGTAAGATCAGCTTCGACCGGCTGTCCTCCGTCTTCCTCTCGGCCACCAACCATGAGGAAGATCAGCCGATTCACCTGCAGTTGAAAGACCCAAGCAAGGCGATTGCCGTCAATTGGTCGCTCTATGAATCGCCGGAAACGCGCTATTGCCCGGCAGGCGTCTATGAAGTGTTAGACGATCCCACGACCGGCAAGCGCTTACAGATCAACGCGCAAAACTGCGTTCACTGCAAAACCTGCGACATCAAAGACCCGACGCAGAATATCAACTGGGTGGTGCCGCAGGGCGGCGGCGGGCCGAACTATCCGAACATGTAAGGGCGTGGGTCAGGCGCCGTTTAGTGCCTGGCCCCAACCGCGATCACTGCCAGCTTAACCGGCAAAAATCGACCGATACCTCCGGCCTAAACCAGGGCAGAAAACCGCCCTCGGGGGCCTCGATACGCACGGCGGTCACCCGATCTTCTGCTCGGAACGTCCCAGCCAGGAACGCCGCATCGGCCTCCGGGATGGCAAGCATCGGCGATAGGAAAAACCCAACCGACCCGGCTTCCTGAAGAAAACGGAAGGACGCGGTGTAGCCTGACGCCAGTGTGACACTCATCCCAATCTTGGGGGGAACCAACCCCAGGCCCGCTAGATGGCCGAACCCCGTTGACTGGACTCTGACCCGCGCCCAGAGGGCCTGATCGGCAGCCGTCTCCGGCACGGCGATGTCGGCATTGAGTTTTGTCTCGTGCGACGCGCAGCTTTCGTTCTCCGACCGGGGAACCGCACGGCGGGTTAGCAGCATCCAATCGCCTTGCCGGTCGGCCAGATCATAATAGCGCCGAAATGCACGGCGACTGAGCGGGTCTTCGAGCGCCGGATAGCGGCCATCGATGGCGAAGGGGCGATACAGGATCGACGCGGCCGCCCGATCACTCGCCAAAAACGCTGCGTTTCGCTCCGTCATCAGGCGCGACGTGGCGAAATAAGCCTGAAACGCCGGACGCGGGGCCATCGGTAGCCCCAGGGCATAGGCCGTTCCCAGATCAATCGGAAAGGCATCGACCGGCCCCGTCAGCGTTTTAAACGGCATATCGGCGCGCATGGCGGCCAGATGATCGGTAAACTCCCGCTGTAACCGGGCCTGTACCCCATCGCGATACGCGCTATCGACGAAAAAGCGAACGTTGGTCACCATATCCTGCGCTATCCGCCCAAACGCCGTCCCGTCCGGCCAGATCGGCACCAGGGACTGACTCGCAAAAAAGGTGGCACCGATGCTGACGCCCGCGAGCGCGGCCCGATGGCCCCACCCGAAAAAGCGACTTTCCGTCGTCCACAATTGCGCTGCCGCCAAAAAGGCAAGGCTGAGCGCCGCCGCATCGATCAAGGGGCCGTTGCGGATGAAGCTGGCCTTATAGGCGATCATCAAGGCCCCCAGGAGGAGAACGCCGAGATACCAGCCCTGCCGCCGCGCCAGCGGCACGCTGGACAGCACCAGCGCCGCCCCAATCCCCCAGGCGATCTGGTACGATAGGGGGGCGGGCAGCCCCATATCGGCCTGATAGGCCCGGGTAATATCCAGATAAGACAAGAGAAATGGAACCCAATGTTCGGGCGCCTGTCCCGTCGCAATCAGCAGACCAATATTTAAACACGGGAATGCAATAAGATAATAAGGTCGGTAATCACGCCGATGAATATTGTAAAGCGTGATAATCAAAACAACAGGGATAGAGAGTAAAAGGGCAGATGATTTGGCCATTGAGGCGATGGCCATAAGCGCGAGCATGATAAACGAAACCGATCGAGCCTTGCGGTCGCCCGGTTGCCGGTGGATCTCATTATAGATAAACCCAAAAACGGGAAGAAAACGCTCAACATCCCGAACCATATTCAAAAATAGAATCAATATTGAAAAACATAATAACCGTTTGAAGGTCGAAATTTTAAAAGAGATCAATAACCCAAAAATCAGAAAAATATCGATTATCAATTTTAAAACGATTTTACTCATATAATTATCAGGAAAATATATCAGGGAATATAGATATCCAAGCGGACCAAAGTTAAAAATCACATCCGACCCATACTGAAAGTTCTTCCAATAAAAATAACTCATCATAAAATTCCAAGACGCATCTAAACTTTTTATATCAGTAAAAAGATCGACCTCCGTGATATAAAAAGATAACAACACCCCCAAAGCAGTAAAAATTATCAATTTACCTGCGTTCATTAACCATTCTCCGCCAAGAAAATTCATTCCTGACTGTGCTCATAAGGTTAAACTCAAGCCTCTTCTCCGGTCCTTCTTTTAGGGCGATAGAGGCTCGATATTCAGACCGACGAGACCGATCCCCAGTGTGCGGGGATCCGGTCCGTGTCCCAGTTGCGCGGGCGAGGTTGGCGTTGGAACGACGATCGTCAGCACCTGGGACGGCGTAGCGCTTTCCATTTCCAGGGTAACATCCGTCGTCGCGTCCGACAGACGGAACGGATAGGTCCGATCCCCGAACTGAAGTTGAAACTCCTGTTCTTTATTTGGCCCGAAAGCATGCGCCGTCAGGCGCAAGCGGACCCGCCCCGGCAAAAGATCGCGGAAGACGAGCACCGCCCTCTTCCCGCGCGACCAAACGCCCCAGGGTTCTGGCGTATACCACCCCATGGCAAGGAACGGGGCGCTGGCCGGGTCACCAAGCCGAATATCCTGATGAAGCGGCGCGGGCAAGAAAAGGGTTTCCGGCTTCAGAGGCTCAATCGGCGTACAGGTGGCGCACGCCCGCCAGCCAGGGGCCAGAACAACAAACCCATCAATCCGCGCCAGAAGGTCGGTTTCACTGCGGATCGTCGCCAAAGCCGCACTCAAACTCGCTTCATCGAGAAGATAAAGGGTATCCGGGTCATAGCGCCCCGTCGCCAGCGCCTCGCTCGCCCGGTCACGCGCTGCTTCGAGCTTTTTCTGATCGAGCCGGGCGAAATAAACAATGTCGGTTTCCATCCGGCTGCGCAAAGCATACCCCGCCCCAATGACCCAGTCCCCCATCCCATTTTCGGGGGCGCCACGGCGGATCTGCGGGTGATTTTCCGGCATGATAACGCGCAGCTTGTGGTAACGCTTGGCCGCCTCCGCCCAAAAGCCAGAGGTTAGCGGAAGGTTCCATGCCGCTGATGGGGTACGATCAAGGTGACCGCTACGGAAAGTCCAACCGGGGGTAATGTCCCAGATCTGTAGTATTAGGGCCAAGGCTATGATCCCACGCCCACCCCAGCCGCGCCAGCGCTGCGCGACGAAAATAATCAGTGTCAGAAAAATAGCGTAATAAACTGGCCAGAAAAATCGCCCGGAAGATTGAAAAAAGTTTGCTATTCGCTTCAAAACATCGGCAAGAGGAATAGTATATGTTACAGTCCCAATGCCAATCTTGTTTGATAGGGCAAACAAAACCAGCGCAAATACCATTAACGTCATTGCTGGATGGGCAGCGATGACTGCAGGCAATCCGCGTAGCGCCCTAGCACCCCGGGGAATCGCTAGAACCGCAAGGGCCAATCCCCCCAATCCCAAGTATGAAAAACCTTCGTAATCGCCATCGGCTCCAGCGATATCCGGCAGAACACGCGACCAACCGTTGGCGTCGATCAGCGACAGAAGGTTCATCCGGTAAAAGCCAAAGCCCCCCGCCATAACCCCTGAACCGCCGGAAAAATACCCGGCCTGCCACGCCACTGACATAATCAACGCCAGCCCGGCAACGGCCTCTGTCACGGTGCGTTTCCAACCTAAACGATAGACGATCACGCCATCGCCGAGGCTCGCGACCCACAGACCGCCGGTTATCGCCAGCAAATAGGGATGAACCAACGCCGTCACGCCCAGCAGCAAAAGCCAATAGCCAGGGCGGCGAGCGGTGCGACCACTGATATAAAGATAGAGTGCGGCAAGAATGACGAAATGGGAGAATAGGCTGGTATGGCCATGCAAGCGCCACAGCATTGGCGGGGCAGTTACGAAAAACCCCGTTGCCAGCACACAGACCCAACGATCTTCAACAAAGTACCGCAGAATTTTCCAAGAAAAGAACGTCTGAAGCATAAAACATATTAAAATCCAAAGGCCGAAATACTGGAATGTTTCCGGTAGCCACTGCGAAAATATTTTAAAGAACAAAGCAAAAATCGGAAGAGAGTCCGTGAAAATGATCGAGCTACGGAGTTCCAATCCCCAACCCGTGTTAAGACCAATTGGGAAGCTCCAAGGCGCATTCCGAAAAAACGCCCAGCCGGCATAATGCTGTGATGAATCCCAAACAAAAAGCCAAGACGTATTATCAAATAGCAGTATAGATCCTCCTGTTATTATATAAAATGCAGAAATTCCTATTAAAAATAGAAAAATATACTCTGACTTGAACAAAGACGAATTTTCAATTTTCATAATCATATCCTAAAGACTGGCTCTACGCCGAGGGGCGCCGTGTGTAAACCCACAAGCGACTCACGGCGAACGACAGCACCGGCACCACAAGAACCATCCCCGGCAGAGAAGCCGCCCAGGGCAAACCATAGGCGGCGACCAAGCGCACATTGAGGGCGTTCAGACCAAAGCCCAGCAGAGACATACCAATGAAGCGCCCCGCCATCCGCCAATCGGGGGCAACCCGAAACGTCAGCCGGGCGTTGCCGAAATAAGACACCGGCAAAGCACAGAAGAAGGCAACGAGGTTCGCCAGATCAACGGCTAGACCCAGGCTCGCTGTTGCAGAAAAAACCGCAGCATGCACAAGCGTCGCCAGGATACCGATCAGGCCGAAGCTGCCAACCTGACGAAAAAGCTCAGTCCTGCGCAGCATTGTCTTGATCGTTCCGATAGATCGAGCGGATCAAATAGATCGGCCGTCGCTTCACTTCGGTAAAAACCTGCGACAAATATTCCCCGATCACACCGAGACCGATTAGCACAATACCATTGGTGAACAGCATGACGGTCATCAAGGAGGCATAACCGGGCACGCTGCGATCCCCAAGGACGAGAACCTTAAAGATGATAAAGCCGCCGTAGACCAGCGCCCCCAAGGCAACGATCATCCCAATCAAGCTCCAAACCCGCAGGGGCAGCGAGCTGAAAGAGATGATGCCATCCATCGCAAAGCGCAGCAGCTTGCGATACTTCCATTTCGTTGTACCCGCGTGCCGTTCAGGTCGTTCGTACTGGATAGCGACCGTTCGGAAGCCAACCCAGGAGAAGATTCCCTTATTAAACCGGCTGCGTTCCGGCATGGCGCGGATCGCTTCGATCACCCGCCGGTCCATCAAGCGGAAATCCCCGGCGTTGGCCGGAATAGTGATTTCCCCCAGCAAGTTGATAACCCGGTAAAAAGCCCCTGCTGTTTTGCGCTTGAACCAGGAATCGCTGGCGCGCAGGGACCGCACGGCCAACACGACTTCCGCCCCGCGCCGCCAATGGTCAATCATTTGCGGGATCAACTCCGGCGGATCCTGCAAATCAGCATCCATCGGGATCACCGCTTGCCCGACCGCTTCGAAAATCCCGGCGGTTAGCGCGGCTTCCTTCCCGAAATTGCGGCTAAGCTCGACGATGGCGATTTCGGGGTGCTGTGCTTGCAGCGCCTGCAGGCGGTTAACGGTTTCGTCGGTGCTGCCGTCATCGACGCACACAACTTCGAAACTGACCGCGGTAGCCCGCAAGATCGGCATAAGAATTTCAAACAGCCGATCTACCCCATCGGCCTCATTCATCATCGGAATGACGATGGATAGATCTGTCACCGTACCATTCCCCTTTACATCGCCCCTCGGGAGTAAGGGGGCTGTATAACAAAGCGATTTTGGCAAGCCAACCCTATCGTCAGCCGGATACCGCTGTTTAAACCCTACAAAGAGTTCACTGGACTGTATCCCCGCACGCCCGTTAGAGAAGCGCAAGCCTGCTGTCTGCTGCGCCCGAAAGGCCCGATGCCCGAATGATCCTGCTTGAAACCCTAAAGCTGCTGCGCCCGCATCAGTGGGTGAAAAACGCCTTCATCCTGGCGCCGCTATTCTTCACCCCCGCCGCCATGACGGTTGGGAATGTCGAAAAAGTATGGCTTGGCGTGCTGTGTTTCAGCGCGCTCGCCTCCGCCATCTATATCCTCAACGATACGATGGATCGGGCGTCGGACCGGCAGCATCCAACCAAATGCAAGCGCCCGCTGGCTGCCAGAACCGTGCCGCTGCCACTGGCGCTGGTTGTGATGACGGTACTGGCCACCGGCGGCTTGATCCTGGCCTATGCCCTAACGCCGGGGTTTCTGATCCTCAGCCTGATCTATCTCGGCGTGAACCTGGGCTATTCCCTGGGTCTTAAGAAAATTTCGATCCTCGATGTCATGCTGGTCTCGCTCGGCTATGTGTTGCGCGTTTTCGGCGGGGCGGAGCTGATTGGCGTGCGCGCATCGGAATGGATCATCGTCTGCACCGGCCTTGTGTCGCTGTTCATCGCCCTGGCCAAGCGCCGCGACGATATTGTGAAAGACCTGGGCAAGGATCACCGCAAGGCGCTGGCAGGCTATAATCTGCCCTTCCTCGATACAGCCATTGCCATGATGCTGGCCGGGCTGCTGGTATCCTACCTGCTCTACACGGTCGAAGCCGGTATCCATAACCTCTACCTTACCACCCCCTTCGTCATCATGGGGGTGCTGCGCTACCTGCAAATCGCGCTGGTCGAGCATCGTTCCGGGTCGCCGACGACCATCGTGCTGACCGATAAATTCCTGATCGGTAATGTTCTTGCGTGGATCGCTACCTTCGGAGCGCTGATCTATGGCCGCTAAACCGCAGGGGCTGAACCGGGGCAAGCTGCGCCGTCTGGAATGGATCGTCGTCGGCACAATCCTGGCCTTCGGCGCTGGGATCGTCGGCATTGGCGCCTATGTTGGTTTCGATAAGGTCTGGGGCGCCGTGCAGCGGGTTCCCGCCAGCATTATCTTTGCGCTGCTCGGCCTATCGGTCTTCAACTATGCCCTGCGCGCGCTGCGCTGGCATTGGTTTTCAAAAGGCCTGGGGCTAAAGATCGGCTTTGGCTTCAATGCTGCGGTTTTCATTGGTGGCTTCGCACTGACCACCACCCCCGGCAAAGCGGGGGAAGCCTTGCGCCTGTGGGTGCTGGAGCGCGCTAAGGGCGTTCCCTACGAACGGGCAACGCCGCTGTTCCTGGGCGACCGGCTGTCGGACATGGTGGCGATCATGCTGCTCTGCGTCGCCTGCCTGGGCGCCTTCAGCGGCTATGCGAATGTCACCCTGGGGATCGCCGCCGGGTTGATCGTGCTGATGCTGCCGTTTCTGCGCCCGAAAACCCTGCTGTGGGTTACCAATGCCCTCTATCGGCTGTTTGGCGGGCGGGCGCCGCGGCTGTTTGCCAAAATCCGCGCGGCGCTGCGTGAAACGGCGAAACTTTTTACCTTCCGTCAGTTCGGCGTCGGCTTGGTCCTCGCGCTCGTCGGTTGGGCGGCGGAAGCCTGGTCGTTTCAACTGTTGTTGACCGCCGTTGGCGGGCCGGACGTCAGCTTCCAGCAGGCGGGCTTCGTCTTCACCTTCGCGCTGATTGCCGGAACCATTTCGATGCTGCCCGGCGGTTTGGGCGGGGCCGAAGCCGTGATGCTGCTGCTGCTTACCTCCCTCGGGTTCGCCAGCGATTCGGCCTTGGCGGCGACGGCGATCATTCGGTTGACGACGCTCTGGTTCTCCACCGCTTTGGGCTTTATCGTGCTGCCCTTCCTGCTCGCCGCATTGCGCGGGCGCGGAACGGACGCTTCGGGAGACGCATGATGCGCAGCAAGACCATCCCGCTGGCGGGCTGGGGCCGGTTCCCCACCGCCAAAGCCCCCGCCTTCCGACCGGAACGGGTGAGCGAAGCCGCCGCCTGCTTGAAAGCCGATGGCACTCTGTTGGCGCGCGGGGCGGGGCGGTCCTACGGCGATCAGGCGATCAACAGCAGCGGGTCGGTTGTCCTCACCGGGCGCCTCGACCGGCTGCTGGCGCTGACGACCGGCGATACGCCGCTGTTGGAAGTGGAAGCCGGGGTCAGTCTTGGCACCCTGCAACGCCTCCTGCTCCCGCGCGGCTTTATGCTGCCGGTCACACCCGGCACCGGCTTTGCCACCGTTGGCGGCGCCATCGCCAACGACGTTCACGGTAAAAACCATGATGCCGATGGCAGTTTCGGCCAGCATGTCGCTTGGATTGATCTATTGCGCGCCGATGGGCAGGTGCAGCGCCTAACGCCCGACGCCACCCCGACCGAGTTCTGGGCGACGGTTGGCGGGATCGGCCTGACCGGGATCATTCTGGCCGCCGGGCTGCGGCTGCTGCCGGTGCCTGGGAATGCGGTGTTTTTGAAGGAGGAGCGGATGCCCGATCTCGCCGCCTTCCTCAACGGCCTCCGCACGGCCCGCAGCAGCGCCCGCTTTTCGGTCGGCTGGATTGATGCGCTGGCGAGCGGTGACCGCATCGGTCGCGGGATTCTGGAAACCGCCGATCTATCGCTCGAAAGCCTGCCGCTGCGCACGGATAAGACGAAGCGCATTCCGCTGAACCTGCCGAAAGCCTGCCTGTCGCGCCCAGCGGTCAGCCTGTTCAACTGGGGGTATTATCACCGGATTCCCCGGCGCGGGCGCAGCGGCCTCACGTCGATACCCAAGTTCCTCTATCCGCTAGACGCCGTCCACGATTGGAACCGGCTGTATGGTAAGCCCGGTTTCAGCCAGTTCCAGGCGGTCATTCCCGATGCCGCTGCCGAAAGCGGTTTGCGGGCGCTCTTATCCGCCGCCAATAAGGGGGCCACGGCCTCCTTCCTCGCTGTGCTGAAGACCTTGGGCGCCGAGGGTCAGGGGCTTCTGTCTTTCCCGCAGCCCGGCTTCACCCTGGCGCTCGATCTGCCGCGCCGGGCCGAGACGGAAGCGCTGCTGGCGCGGCTTGAAGCGATTACCCTCGATCACGGTGGGCGCATCTATCTGGCCAAAGACAGTGCCCTATCGGCGGAGGGGTTTGCCCGCATGTACCCGCGCCTCGATGCTTTCCGCGCCGCCGTTACGGCGCTCGACCCCGAGGGTCGTTTTTCCTCCGACCAGGCCCGGCGCCTGGGGATTCGCTGAGGTGCCTATGAGTAAGCCGCTGCCCTCGATGACCGACCGAACCTGGTTGATTCTCGGCGCCTCCTCCCCCATCGCACGGGCGTTCGCCCGATTGGTTGCGGGCCAGGGGGCGCGGCTGATCCTGGCAGGCCGCGACCGCGACGATCTTGCCCGCAGCGCCGCCGATCTGCGCTTGCGCGGGGCGAGCGCTGCCATCGTCGAGATTTTCGATGCCGAGGATATGGCCAGTCTGGATGCGCTGGCCGACCGCGTGAAACAGCAAACCAGCCCCGGCGGCCTCGACATCTTCCTCGCCTTCGGTCTGATGCCCGATCAAAAGGCGATGGAAGCCGACCCGGCCCTCGCCACCCGTTGCCTGACGGCGACCTTCACCGGCGCCGCCCGCCTCTTGCTAGCCCTCGCGCTGCACCTCGAAGCCGGGCGCGCGGGGCGGGTTATCGTCCTCGGGTCGGTCGCCGGCGACCGGGGGCGGTTTAGCAATTATGTGTATGGGTCGGCGAAAGCTGGTCTTGCAGCTTTTTGTTCCGGCCTGCGTGCCCGGCTGTTCCGCCAGGGCGTTACGCTGACCTTTGCCAAGCCCGGCTTTCTTGATACGGCAATGACCTGGGGCCTGCCGGGCATTTTTTATGCCGAAAGCCCCGAACGCGCCGCCGCAACCCTGCTGTACGCCAGCTTGAAGGGCAAAGAGGAGCTGTATGTCCCCGGCTTTTGGGCCTTGATCATGCTGATCATCCGGTCGGTGCCGGAGAAGATTTTCAAGAAACTGTCGATCTAGCCGCAATCACTTTCGCCGGATCATAGTAAAGCCCCAGCCGGAAGGCGCGGGCCATGCGCTGCGCCTTTTCCATGATCACGGCCGACGGGGCCAGTTCGAAGGTTTCCGCGAGTTGATCGGCGAAGAGGCTTAACCAGCGGTCGAACAGGGCTTCTGGGAAGGGCGGCAGTGCCCGGTGTGCCCCCATCGGATTCCCCAGATAGGCGCCGGTCCCGAGCAAGACCCCCGACCAGAAGGCGACCATCTTCGGTAAATGCTGCTCCCATTTGCCATCGAGGGCGCGATTGAACACCGGGCCTAGCGCCGCATCGGCCCGCACCTTATCGTAAAACCCGTAGACCATCGCCTCTATGCTGGTTTCGGTAATCTGCGATGCCCGCATTTTCTGTCTTTCGCTCTAGTCTCATTGGCCAAGAAAACCTATATCTCATAGACAGATTACGGCTCCGCCTTTTCCGGCGGCAAGGCCAGCAACGGACGAAGCTGCCATGCGATTGACGCGCTATACCGACTACGGCCTGCGGACATTGATTTACCTCGGCCTTAAGGGCGAGGGGCTGGCCACGGTGCCCGAGATCGCTAAATGCTATGACATCTCCGAACACCACCTCACCAAGATCGTCGGCGAACTGGCGCGCCTGGGACATATCCGTACCCAGCGCGGGCGCAACGGAGGCTTTGTCCTGGCGCGCGACCCGGCGGAGATTAACCTCGGCAAGCTCGTCCGCGCGCTCGAAGACAATTTTGATATGGTGGAGTGCTTCCAGGCGGAGGGGAATACCTGCCCGCTAACCCCCTGCTGTGCGCTAACGGGTATTCTGCGGGAGGCGATGGAGGCCTTTCTTAGTGTGCTCGACCGCTACACTTTAGTTGATGTCTTGGTGCCCAGTGCGCCGATGAGCAAAATCCTAGGCCTGTTCGCGGGTGTTTCGCGTATCTAAGTGATTTTCCTGAATCACCTTATGTAGCTTACATACATTTTAACCTATCGAATTTTGACCGATGGTCCGGTGGTGAGCACCTACCAAACCGGTTGCGAGGGCCTCGTGAAACTACTGGAGAAACGAAAAGCAATAAATTAAATATTGCTTATATTTTTAGCGACTTATAATATGTACTAAATTTACATCTTTTCCAGCCAACCGAGACACTCATGCTCAGTAGCCAGACAAACGCGATTATAACGGCGACAATGCCCATCTTGCACGCCCACGGCGCCTACATCCTCATACGTATGCACGAAATTATTAGTCCTGACACCAGCCTTCGCGAATTATATGGCATGAACCATCGTAAAATTACTATAGATCATTATGATCTTGCCAATACCATTATTAACCATGCAAAAAATCTGCTTATCTATGCAAGTCCGAATATTGAAATTAAGCATGCCAGATTACGGATTTCGCCAGATCGTCCTGAAGCGCTAGCAAATGCACTTACCCAGGCTCTTCATGACATTCTAGGAAAAACCGCCACGCCAGAGATTATCCGAGCCTGGACTGAGGCTATCGGCCCCAATGGGTTAGCTGTACGGCGCCGCTGTCGGTTTTGGAAACTATGGGAACTTTTCCGCCAAAGTGAGCCGAACGCCTTCCACACGGTTCATAACAGATAACCGGCAAACCAACGACAGCGCTGCGGGAGTCAGAGGTTCGACCGGCCAAGCCCACCGAAAGGTGTTGCACTGCCCGCCATCCAACCGGCCTAGTGCCATAAACAGGCATCGTCGAGATGATATAAAGCGACATTTTCAATATTGCTTATATTTCGTGATGCAAATAACCTGTATCTAATATCCCTATTTTAGCCGACCGAGATGCCCATGCTCAGCAGCCAATCTATCGCGACTGTTAAGGCCACGGCCCCCGCTCTGCGCCCTCACGGGCTAAACCTCGTCGTGCGCACCTATGAGCTTTTGCTCCGCGACCCCAACATTCGCATGTTGTTCGATCCGGCCCGGCAAGTGAACGGCGATCAGCAGCATATATTTGCCGAAACTGTGATTGCTTACGTCAATGCGATGGATAGGCTAGATACCCTTAAAGCCACGGTAAAACATTTAACTATTCAGCAGGCTTTACTAGATGCCCAGCCCCAACACTATGATGCAATCGCTATCGCCTTAATCCAGGCCATACATGAATTGTTTGGGAAAGACGCAGTGCGAGAGATTACTAGCGCATGGACCGAAGCCCTTGACGTTCTGCATCAAGAGAGCCCAGGTGGCACAGAAGAACTCTATCACGCTAGCGAGCCCACCCCCGCCGGTTGGCGCGGCTATCGCCCGTTCCGGCTACAACGGATTATCCCCGAAAGCAGCCAGATCAATAGTTTCTACCTCGCCCCGGTCGATGGGCAACCACTGCCCGCCTTCAAAGCCGGGCAATATCTAACCCTGCGTCTGACCGTGCCGGACTATGGGCCGCTGCTGCGTCATTATTCGATTTCCTCCGCCGCGACGGAGCAGGCCTATTACCGGATCTCCGTCAAGCGCGAAGACGCGCCCGACACGAGCATTCCCACAGGCCTTGGCAGCGGTTACCTGCACCGTCAAGCGATGCCGGGCATACTGTTCGATGTGGCGCCGCCGGCGGGTGTCTTCACCCTGCCGGAAGGATCGCAGCCGCTGGTGCTCATCGCCGGGGGCATCGGCATTACGCCGCTGCTGTCGATGCTGGAAACGCTGGTGACGAGCCAACCGAACCGGCCCGTGCGCTTTATCCATGCGGTGCGCAATTACGCCCATCATGCTTTTAGCAGCGAAGTTCGCGCCGCGATCCGCAAGCTCGGTCACGCCAGCGCCGATTTCTTTTACGAGGAAGTCGGCGGCGATGCGGTTCCTGGGGTGAATTATACCCAGGTCGGGCGGCCCGATCCGGCCTGGGTGGTGCGGACCAATCCGAACCCGGAGGCGCTTTATCTCGTCTGCGGGCCCCGCAATTTCATGCGCTATATGATCCAGGGGCTACGCCTCCAGGGCGTGCCTGCCGACCGGATCCTTTACGAATTCTTTGGCGCCACCGATGAAGACCTGCTGACGGCAGAACCCATCGCCGCATAACGATAACAAGGAAATGGCCCCAGATTGGGGCCATTTCCCTAGTGTTGGGTTAAGCAAATTCACCGTTGGGGGTGGCACACCCCCTCAGGATTTGCTCTAGGTGTTCATCGCTTCGAAGAAATCGCCATTGGTCTTCGATTGCTTTAATTTTTCGGTCAGGAATTCCATCCCGTCCATCGTGCCCATCTGCATCAGTACGCGGCGCAGCACCCACATTTTGTTGAGCGTGCCCTTTTCGACCAGCATTTCTTCCTTACGGGTACCCGACTTCGTAACATCGATCGCCGGGAAGGTCCGCTTGTCGGAAAGCTTGCGTTCCAGCACGATTTCCGAGTTACCGGTACCCTTGAACTCTTCGAAGATCACTTCGTCCATGCGGCTGCCGGTATCGATCAGCGCGGTCCCGATGATGGTCAGCGAGCCGCCCTCCTCGATATTGCGCGCTGCGCCGAAGAAGCGCTTCGGACGTTGCAGCGCATTGGCATCGACACCGCCGGTCAGCACCTTACCGGAGGACGGCACAACCGTATTGTAAGCCCGGGCGAGGCGGGTGATCGAGTCGAGCAAGATCACCACGTCACGCTTATGCTCGACCAGGCGCTTCGCCTTCTCCAGCACCATTTCCGTCACTTGAACGTGGCGGGTTGCCGGTTCGTCGAAGGTGGAGCTAATGACTTCGCCCTTCACCGAGCGCGCCATATCGGTCACTTCTTCCGGGCGTTCGTCGATCAGCAGAACGATCAGATAGACTTCCGGGTGGTTCTTCGCGATGGCGTGGGCGATGTTCTGCAACATCACCGTTTTACCGGTGCGCGGCGGCGCCACGATCAGCGCACGCTGGCCTTTACCGAGCGGGGCCACCAGATCGATGACGCGGGTGGTCAGATCCTTGCGCGTCGGATCTTCGATTTCGAGCTTCAGGCGCTCGTCCGGGTAGAGCGGCGTCAGATTGTCGAAATTGATGCGATGGCGAACTTTTTCCGGCGCATCGAAGTTAATCGTATTGACCTTCAGCAGCGAGAAATACCGCTCGCCATGCTGCGGAGCACGAATTTCGCCTTCCGCCGTATCGCCCGTGCGCAGACCAAAGCGGCGCACTTGGCTGGGGGAGACGTAAATATCGTCCGGGCCAGGTAGGTAGTTGGCTTCCGGCGAGCGCAGAAAACCGAACCCGTCCGGCATGACTTCCAGAACGCCGCTGCCGAAAATGGCAACATCGTTTCCGGCAAGCTGTTTCAGAATGGCGAACATAATATCCTGCTTACGCAGGGTGCTCGCGTTTTCGATTTGTAATTCTTCGGCGAAGGCCAGCAGTTCCGCCGGCGTCTTACGCTTTAATTCTTCAAGATGCATTAGGTATCCATTGTCGGCCCGGGGCGAATGCGGCGGTCATAGCCTGACGCCTATCGCAAAAACCCAAACGGGACGGGAGCATAGGAAAACGCACAGAGGACCCGGCGTCCCGTCTTCGATACCTCAAGCCGCGCCCGTCTGTCAAATTAGAACGGGCGAACCACCACCATAATCACGATCAGGATCATCAAAACGGTCGGCACTTCATTCATCTGCCGATAGAATTTGGCGCTATGGGTATTGCGATCTTCGGCAAACGCCCGCCGCCAGCGCGACAAGGCACCGTGGAAGGCCCCCATCAGCAGCACGAAGGTCAGTTTCGCGTGCAGCCAGCCCTGCGACCAATCGACGATGCCCGGCGTTGCCAGCAGCAGACCGCCGAAAATGAAGGTCGCAATCATCGCCGGATTGATGATGAAGCGCAGCAGCTTGTATTCCATCACCTTGAAGGTTTCGGACTGCACCGATCCCACCGCCGCGCCGCAATGATAAACATAAAGCCGGGGCAGATAGAACATGCCCGCCATCCAGGCGATGACGCTGATGATGTGCAGCGCTTTGGTCCAGGGATAGACCTTAACCAAAAGATCGAGCATAGGGTTCCTCTAGGCGCGGGCCGGGCATTGGCCGAAAGCGGCGGGGCACAGCCGCCCGCCCCCAGCACAGGACAGGCCGCCTTGCCGGTCTTTTAGCGCAATCGCGCGGGCAAGACCATCAATGAACGCTGGATGGGTTGCCACCACCGGCACACGGAAATAGGCGGGAACACCGCTTTCGTCGGCCAGGTGCTTATACTCGATATCAAGCTCGACCAGGGTTTCCGAATGGTCGGAGACGAAAGCAATGGGGCAGACAATGAGGGGAACTTTGTCTTGACCCGCCCGGCGAATCTCGTCGTCGGTCGCGGGGCCGATCCATTCGAGTGGGCCGACGCGGCTTTGATAGCTGACCAGCCAATCGAGTTGCGGAATTCCCAGCGCCTCGACAACAGCGGCGGCGCTTTTTTCGACCTGAAACTGATAGGGATCGCCGCTGCGAATTACTTTTTTCGGGAGCCCATGCGCCGAGAACAGAACGCGCGGTGTGCCATGCGCGAGCGCGCCCGCATAAGTCTCGCGAACAAGAGCGGCCGCAGCGCTGATGAACCCCGGTTCTTCCGGCCAGCAACAGAGGGTGGAGACGGGCGCGGTCAGCCCCGCAGCCTCGGCGGCTTTCTGCCATTCTTTCAGCGAAGACCCGCTCGTTGTTTTCGAATATTGCGGGTAGAGCGGCACCAAAACCACGCGGTCGGGCTTCCAGGCGGCAACCTCGCGCGCCACATCGTCGGCGCGCGGATGCCAATAGCGCATAGCGATAAAGCAGCGGGTTTCCTCGCCCGGTTGCGTCAAAGCCATTTCCAGGGCGCGGGCCTGGGCCTGCGTATTTGGCAGCAACGGCGAGCCGCCCCCAAGGTTCGCGTAGATTTCCTGCGCAATCGGGGCGCGCCGCCGGGAAATCAGTCGAGCGATCAGATAGCGGATCGGTCCAGGCGCGCCGATGATCGCCGGATCGTTGAAGAGGTTGAAAAGGAACGGTTCAACCGCTTCCGGTTTATCGGGGCCGCCAAGATTGAACAGGATGATCGCGCGCTTACTCATGGCAGCGACTATAGGGCGCGGCGGCTTAAAATCCAGGGGACTCTGCGCCTAAATCCGGCGCAGGAAGTCGCAGAGGGCCGCCACATGCTCCGGCGGGGTCTGTGGAACGATGCCGTGGCCGAGGTTGAAGATGAACGGGCCGCGCCCAAGATGGCCGCAAATATGCTCCGCCGCCGCCAGCATGCTCTTGCCGCCCGCGACGAGAGCCAGCGGATCGAGGTTCCCCTGAACGCAGGCCAGCGGCTGCAACACTTCCGCCGCCCAATCGGGGGGGACTTGGGTGTCAATGGCGATGCAGGTCGGTTGAACGATCTCGGTAAAGCGCTTGTAGAGCGCACCGCTGCCGCGCGGAAAAGCGATAATCGGCGTCTCGGGGTGGCGTGCCCGAAGGGCCGCGACGATTTGCCGATTGGGTTCGATCACCCAGCGCTCGTAATCCAGCGGCGCGAGTGCCCCAGCCCACGAATCGAACAGTTGCACCGCATCGGCGCCCGCGTCGATTTGGGCGGAGAGATAGTCTACCGTCGCTGTCACGATCCCGTTCAGCAAGGCTTCGAAAGCTTTCGGTTGGCTGTAGAAGAAGCTCTTCGTTTTGCCAAAGTCACGACTAGACCCGCCTTCAACCATATAGGTCGCAACGGTCCAGGGGCTTCCGGCGAAGCCAAGGAAGGTCGTTTCACTGGGTAGCGCCGCCTTTACCCGCCGCACGGTCTCGATGACCGGCGCATAGACAACGGCGGCCCCGGTGAAGTCCAGGCTTTCTGGCAGCGGCCCTAAGACCGGCCCTTCCCCTTCGGCGAACTTTAGGCTCTGCCCCAGCGCCATTGGGACGATCAGAATGTCTGAAAACAGGATGGCGCCATCCATCCCATAGCGCCGGATGGGCTGCAGGGTGATCTCTGCCGCGCGGTCCGGGTTCAGGCACATGGCCAGGAACCCGCCCGCTTCCTGCCGCAGGGCACGGTATTCCGGCAGATAACGCCCAGCTTGGCGCATGAACCAGAAGGGTGGGCGGGCGGTGGTCTGACCCTTGAGGGCCGCGAGGAGATGTTTGCTCATGCCCACTCTCTAAAGGGAGTCTTAGGTTATGAAAAGATTGGTGGTGGATGTGAGGGGGTGGAAACCTGGGGATTAAGGTTTTACCCAAATTTATCCCCAGATCTAAAAGTCGCCTGTCGGCCCTGTGGATGACTATGTGGATGCACGCGGCAAACCTGAGTCTAAGCGATTGTCTTACAATGAAAATCGATTCGTTAATTGCCTTGGGATAAGCCTGGAAAAAGGTCCGCTTTTGGCCCTTATCCCCAGATGCAAAACCCGCCCGGGTCTTTTTTCCCACAGGGGATGATCGCGGGAGAGCACGCGAGACGATGGGGATGAAAACGCCCGTGGGGATAAATCCAGGTTTTATCCCCAATTCATCCCCGACTTATCCACAGGTTTGCGTCAGACGGTCCCAGCCCGCACAGCACTGGGCGATCCGCCGAGAACACGGTGGCACTCACGATTGAAATTCGACTTGCTGCGAAAGCCGCAGCTTTCCATCACAACGCCAATCGGTTCGCTGCCATGCCGTAGCCGGGGTTCGGCCGCCAGCAGCCGGGCGCGGTTCACATACTGCGAGACATTCATGCCGTGGCACTGGTTGATCGCTTCCGACACGCGGCGAGCAGGAACATGCAGGCGTTTGGCAAGCCGGGCGAGGCTGAGGTCCGGGTCGCCATAAAGGGCAGGGTCGGCGAGGAGCGCGTCGAGGGCGGCCAAGAGGGCAGCGTGATCGGCTTCATCGGGTGTCGCTTTGGGAAGGGGCGACGGTTCGGGCGGGCGCATCGGCCGGGGTTGATGCAACAACCCCCAGCCCAGTGCCGCGATGACGCCGAGATTGCCGACAGCGATCAAACCGGGGGCGTGCCGTCCCTCCCAATAGAAAAAATCGACCGCAATGCTGCCGTCGATCAGGCTTTCCCCGGCCAAGAACAGCAGCATCACCCGCATGAGCAACCGCACGGGTGCGGCGGCAGCCAAGCCAATTCCCGGCCAGCCGTCCGGCCCCCGGCGGTAGAGCCGCGCCAAGCCGATGCCATAGCCCGCCATACTGATCAGAATGAAAAAATCCAACAGCGGCCTGAGGGGCGGTAGCAGGGGACAAACGATCATCAGCGCTAAGGCGGGGCCACCGTGCCGCAGCCCATCGCCGAGCGGCGGGCGGCTGGGGTCAATCAAGCGACGGAACCCCAGAAACGTCAGCGGGCCGATGGCAAACGGCAAAACCCGCTGCACCGGGATAAACTGATCAATCCCATAGCCGAACCGCAGCCCGACCAGCAGCGCCTGAGCGATAAACACGCCGCCGAGCGCAAGAAAATAGCCGCGCGCCACGGGCTCCACCGCCTCCGCCCGCGTGAGGCGGACGGCAAGCAGCGCCATCAAGAGGGCGGTTAGAAACGGCAGCGGTAGGTAAAAACCGGTCATTCATCGTCCCCGCGAGGGTCTGAAACCCGCTCTTTGGGTCTCAATCGCGATTGAGACCCGGGCACCCATTGCCCAGCAGCGGCCCCCCGGTTCTACATCGGCGGCACCCCCCACACGAGAGGAGAAACCCGATGAAACGCACACTGCTTGCCCTGCTTTTGCCGCTGTTGATCGCCCCCCTGGCAAGGGCGGAGATTGGCACCCGCGACGCCATACTGACCGACCGGGCGGACCGGCCCCTGACCCTGCGGTTCTTTTACCCGACGACAGCCCGGGAGGGTGCAGTGATGATCGGTGATAATCCGGCGTTGACGGGGGTGCGGGCGATTCCCGGCGCCCCCATCGTCCCCGGCCCTGCGCCTTTAGTGATCTTTTCCCACGGCTCGGGCGGTAATTTGACCAATCAGGCCTGGCTGGCGGCGGCCTTGGCGGAACGCGGCATGATCGCCGTTAGCCTTAATCATCCCGGCACGACCACCCGTGACAATGGCCCGCCCGGATCGGCCGCCCTCTGGGAGCGGCCCGCCGACATTCGCCGGGTGATCGATGCCGTGCTGCAAGCCGGTAACGGCATTCTGCCGTCCGGCGGGCAGGTCGCCCCGGATCGGATCGCCCTGATCGGCCATTCGCTCGGGGGGTTTACCGCCCTGTGGAGCCTTGGCGCCCGTTTTGATCTCGCGCGGTTCGAGGCGGATTGCCGGACGCCGGCCTCCCCGGCGCCCTGCCGGATCGCGAAGCTCTATCACCTTGGAAAAACGGCGGAGGCGCCCGCCCTCTTGGCCGCGGATCAGCGCGAACCCCGTCTGCGGGCGGCGGTGGCGCTCGATCCCGGGCTGGCGCGCGCTTTCTCACCGGGCAGTCTGATGCGCGTGGAAACACCGCTGCTGCTGATTCCAGCGACCGCCCCGAACCCCGAGATGCCGCCGGCTGCCGAAACCGGGTATCTGGCCGCCCATTTGCCTCCGGCCAACCATCGTGTCGAGCCGCTGGCCGGGGCCGCCCATTTCAGCTTCTTGCCGGAATGTAAACCCGGCGGGGCCGCGCTGATCGCGGCGGATGATCCCGACGATGCCATCATCTGCCGTGATGGGCCGGGCGGCGACCGCGCGGACCTGCACCGCCGGACCATCGGCCTGGTCGCCGACTTCCTTGAAAAGAGCGGGTTCTGATTTAAAAACGGGCGGGCTGTGACCAGCCTTTCACCGCCTGCATGCGTGCTATGCAGCCTGCCCTAAAATGAGCGAATCCGCCAGATTCGCGCAGGGGGAAACCTCCCTCTTAACCGGAAACCGCTACACTTAAATGACAAGGAGTGGTATGATCCGCTTAGTTTTCGAGCATGAGAGGGAAAACGCACCGGAAGGAATCTTCCTTCTGGCCCGTCTTTTTGTTTGATCTCAGCCAGCGACTTCAGGGGTGGCGACGGCGTTCGCGTCGGCGGTCCCTGTCGGTTTTTCTCACGGGAAAGGCCCCCTGTCTGGCGGGGGGCGGTTCCCGGCAAGCGGGCCTTAAGGCTCGATGGGGTGAAAAGGACATGGCACAGGAAGGGTTCGAGTTTCGGAACGGTGAGTTCGTGGTCTATCCGACGCATGGCGTCGGGCAGGTATTGAGCACCGAAACCCAAACCATCGCCGGGCATGAGCTGAAGGTTATCGTGATCTCGTTCGAAAAGGACCGGATGACCTTACGCCTGCCCGTCGCCAAAGCCCGTACCTCCGGTCTGCGTCGCCTGTCCTCGGAAGAGGAAATGCAGTCGGCGTTGGCGAAGTTGCAGGGCCGTGCCCGCGTGCGCCGCACGATGTGGAGCCGCCGTGCCCAGGAATATGAAGCCAAGATCAATTCGGGCGATCCGTCGGCTATTGCCGAAGTGCTGCGCGACCTGCACCGCACCACGGGCATTGCCGAACAATCCTACAGCGAACGCCAGATCTATCAGGCGGCGATGGACCGTCTGGTGCGCGAACTCGCCGCCGTCGAACGCATCGACGAAGATCAGGCGACCAAAAAGCTGGAAACCCTGCTGCAAGCGGCTTAATCCGCCGTTTTTACCAGGGGACTGATCGTCCCGTGATCCGCGTGTGACAAGCCCCCGCAGCCTGCAATCGGCTGCGGGGGTTTTCCGTCTTGGGCTTGACCCTTGCGGGCGAAGCGGCCTAGATCAACGGGCTATGGTCGAATCGGAACGATTTGCCCGCTTAAAAGGGCCTGCAACGCTTTGGGTCGTCGCCGCCGTGCATGGCGATGCCGCGCGTCTGGGGCGCTTGCACGCGGCCCTTGCCCCGCAGCTCCGGCTGGGGGATCGGCTGATCTATACGGGTAATCTGATCGGCATCGGTGGCGATACGCTGGCAACCTTCGAAGAAATGTTGGCATTCCGCCGTTGGTTTTTGGCGCGGCCTGCGGCGATTGTGAGCGATTTCATCTATCTGCGCGGCGCGCAGGAAGAAATGTGGAGCAAGCTGCTTCAACTCCATTTCGCCCCCAATCCGCGCGATGTGCTGGATTGGCTGATCGCCCAGGGCGCCGGGGCAACGCTGGCGGCCTATGGCGGTTCGGCAGCCGAAGGCCATGCGGCATCCCGCGAGGGGGCGGTGTCACTTGCGCGCTGGACGGCGGCGCTGCGCGCGGCGCAGAATGCCCGCCCGGGTCACGCCGCCTTATTGACCGGCGTCAAGCGTGCTGCCTTCACCGATCCGGCGGCGGTTTTGGTCGTTCACAGCGGGCTTGATCCCGACAAGCGGCTGGCCGAACAGAAAGACGCTTTTTGGTGGGACACGAAAGGTTTTAGCCGTTTAGCGGCGCGCGGCACGCCGTTCGAAGGGTTCGCGCGGATCGTGCGCGGGTTTGACCGGTCAGCGCCCGGGCTGGTGGAGGCCGGGGCGACCCTGACGCTCGATGGCGGCTGCGGACGCGGTGGCCCGCTGCTCGCCCTCGGCCTGCGTCCCGACGGGCACATCGTGGCGACGCTATCCAGCGATGCGTGAGGCGCGCTTCCCCCACCCCCTCCTCTCTGTCTAGGGTTTACGGCCTGAGAGAAAATCCCGCGCAGGTGGGATCCCCTGCGACGACGCATTTGCGTGTCAATCAAACAGTTTAACGACGGGAGGATTGGATGGACGGGCTGACCCTGGTGCAAATAGCTTTGCTTGCCGCGTCCGGCTTTATCGCGGGGGCGGTTAATGCCATTGCCGGGGGCGGGACGTTCTTTACCTTTTCGGCCCTGATTGCCACGGGTGTGCCGCCGATTACCGCGAATGCCACCAGTTCGGTAGCGATTACGCCGGGCAATATCACCGGCGCCCTGGCCTATCACCGCGAAATCCGGGCCCACGGTCCGCGTTTCATCGGCCTCATTCTCGTTAGCCTACTCGGTGGGCTGCTGGGGGCCGCGCTGGTGCTGCTGGTCGATAATCAGCAGTTCCGCGCGATGGTGCCCTGGTTCTTGGGTTTTGCGACGCTGCTCTTCGCCACCGGCCCGCGTCTTCAGGCCTGGACGAAGCAGGTCCGCGCCCGGGAGAAAGCCGACCCGTCGCTGCGCCCGAACCGGATCTGGGGCCGGGTCTTCCAATTCTGCGTTGCTATTTACGGCGGGTTCTTCGGGGCGGGCATGGGGATTGTCATGCTGGCGGGCTTGGCGATTACCGAGGGCGAGGATCACCATGTTCTCACCGCGTTGAAAAACCTGCTTGGCATGGTCATTCAGCTCGTGGCGCTGGCGCTTTTCATCTCCGGTGGGTTGGTAAGCTGGCCCCATTGCCTCGCCATTACCGTTCCAGCGCTGATCGGCGGCTGGACCGGCGGCTCCATCGCCCGCCGTCTGCCCGCTAAGATCGTGCGCCTGTTCGTCATCGGCGTCGGCACGCTGTTAACGATCCTGTTTGCCGTGCGCTAAGCGCGCCGCACGTCCGAAAAGAACCGCTCTATATCTTGCTTTAGCCGCTCGCCCTGATCGGAAAGATTGGTCGCAGCGCCGAGGAGATCGCCCGCCAAATCGCGGGTCCGGGCAACCTCGTGCCGGATGGTGTGAATGGTGCTCGATACGTCCGTTGTGCCGCGCTGCGCTTCGATAACATTCCGGGCGATTTCCTGGGTTGCGGCGCTTTGTTGGCGCACGGCGCTCGCCACCGTCGCACTGATCGCCCCAACTTGACGGATTGTATCGTTGATCGACTGAATGGCGGAAACGGCGCCACCGGTCGCCTGTTGAACGGCTTCGATCTGCCGAGAAATATCCTCCGTTGCCTGGGCGGTTTGGCTGGCAAGATTTTTCACTTCGCCCGCGACGACGGCAAAGCCCTTACCCGCCTCCCCAGCCCGCGCGGCTTCGATGGTCGCGTTGAGCGCTAGAAGATTGGTTTGGGCGGCAATGTCCTGGATCAGTTTGACCACATCGCCGATCCGTCCCGCCGCATCGGCCAGGGCGCGAACGGTGACGGCGGTGGCGTCGGCCTCGGTCATCGCGTGCTGGGAAATGCGGGACGACACCTCAACCTGCCGTCCAATCTCATCGACCGACGCCGACAGTTCTTCGGCGGCGGCCGCAACGGTTTCGACATTGCTTGCGGCTTGGTCCGACGCGCTGGCGACGGCGGTTGCGCCGGTTAGATTCGCATCCGCCGCGCCGATCAGCGTATCGGCGGACTGGGTGACGGTGCCCGCGATTCCGGCGAGAAGGCGGGTCGACTCGCTGCTGGCGGCGCCAAAGTTCTGAATGGCCGCGTCAAGGGCGGCCTGCCGGGCGCGGCGGGCCTCCTCTTCCAAGGCCTGCGCGGCCTCCAAGGCCCGTTTCTGCTGTCCGGCTTCTCGGAAGATCAGTACGGCGGCGGCCATCGCGCCGATTTCGTCGCGGCGGTCGGTTTCGGGCACGGTCTCCTCCAGCGCGCCCGCTGCAAGGCTGCGCATAGCGGCGGTCAGGCGCAAGACGGGGCGGGAAATCCCGCGCGCCAATCCTACCCCAAAGAGCGCAACGAGCAGGGTTGCGAGTGCCAAGGCGGCGAGAATTGCCCAATAGGCTCGTTCATATTCGCGGTCGCCATCGGCTGCCGCCTGTTCCCCGCCCGCGTGGGCGGCCGCGGTCATCTGGCGGAGGGTCTCGCTCAGGGCATCGAAGGCAACCTTCGACCGCGTGTAGAAAAGATCGGCGGCGGCTTGGGCTTTATCCTCCCCCGCAAGGGCGATGATCTGCGCGTTGAGCGCAAGGTAGCTTGTCCACTGGCGATCAAACTCCGGCAGCAGGGCCTTGATGGCGCTGCCATAATCCTGAGCACCGAAACTTTTGCGCTGTTCGGTCAGGATAGCGCGCGGCGCATCCATCTCGTAAAGCCGATCATCCGTAAGCGCTCATTTCCTAGCACATTGACGCGGCCCCTTTGAGCAGG
>NZ_NOXS01000028.1:0-90657 GCF_002251735.1 Elstera cyanobacteriorum
GCGGTCGTACCGTCGGCGCCGGCGTCGTCGCTAAAATCGTCGCGTAACTCCTAAAGAACCATGGCTGATAGGGCCGGGGCGTGTTCTTGCCCCGGCACCCAGCCGGAGAAGTGAAATGGACAGCACCAACATCCGTATTCGGCTGAAGGCATTCGATCATCGTGTGCTTGACCAGTCGACCAGCGAGATTGTGAACACGGCGAAGCGCACTGGCGCCCGCATCCGTGGTCCGATTCCGCTGCCGACCCAAATCGAACGGTTCACCGTCAATCGTTCGCCGCATATCGATAAGAAGAGCCGCGAACAGTTCGAAGTGCGCACCCATAAGCGCCTTCTGGATATCGTCGATCCGACCCCGCAGACCGTGGACGCGCTGATGAAGCTCGACCTGGCGTCGGGTGTCGACGTCGAGATCAAGCTGTAAGCCGGAGGGATGACAATGAAGCGGTCTGGTCTGATCGCCCAGAAACTGGGCATGACCCGGATCTTCGACGACGCGGGTGAGCATATCCCCGTGACCGTCCTGAAGGTTGATGCCTGCCAGGTCGTCGGCGTGCGCACGGAAGAGCGCGATGGCTACAATGCCGTCCAGCTCGGCGCAGGCGCGATTAAGGTGAAGAACGTCAATAAGGCCCAGCGCGTCACTTTCGCTGCCGCGAAGGTCGAGCCGAAGCGCAAGGTCGTGGAATTCCGCGTCGATGCGGAAGCCCTGCTGGATGTCGGCGCCGAACTGTCGGTCGCCCATTTCGTTGCGGGCCAGTTCGTCGATGTGACGGGCACCTCGATCGGTAAGGGTTTCGCCGGGGGTATGAAGCGCCACAACTTCGGTGGTCTGCGCGCTTCGCACGGTGTTTCCGTGTCGCACCGTTCGCACGGTTCGACCGGTAACCGTCAGGATCCCGGTAAGACCTTCAAAGGCAAGAAGATGGCCGGTCACATGGGCGATGTCCGCGTGACCACTCAGAACCTGAAGGTTGTCGGCACCGATGCCGAACGCGGCCTGATCCTCGTGAAGGGCGCCGTTCCGGGTTCGGCCGGCGGGTTCGTTTTGGTTCGCGACGCGGTGAAGCGCGCCCA
The DNA here is from genome assembly GCF_002251735.1 of Elstera cyanobacteriorum. NCBI lineage: Bacteria > Pseudomonadati > Pseudomonadota > Alphaproteobacteria > Rhodospirillales > Rhodospirillaceae > Elstera > Elstera cyanobacteriorum. The sequence continues at coordinate 1,078 of NZ_NOXS01000028.1, forward strand.
GCCGGAAGGCCTGCCCTTCCCGGCCGCGCTGAAGACCGAAGCCGCAGCGGAGGCGTAAGCGATGGAAGTTAAAGTCGAAACCCTGTTCACCGGACAGGCCGGGACGATCGATCTGGCGGACGAAGTGTTCGCCCTCGAGCCCCGCAAGGATATCCTCGCCCGCGTCATCCATTGGCAGCTTGCGAAGCGTCGCGCCGGTACCCATAAGGCCAAGGGCATTAAGGATATCGCCGGGACGACCAAGAAGCCGTACTCGCAGAAGGGCACCGGTAACGCCCGCCAAGGTTCGCTGCGCTCGCCGCAGTTCCGCGGTGGTGCTGTGATCCACGGGCCGGTCGTGCGCGATCATGGCTATTCGCTGCCGAAGAAGGTGCGCGCCCTCGGGTTGCGGACCGCGCTGTCGACGAAGCAAGCCGAAGGCAAGCTGATCATCGTCGATACGCTGCTGGGTGCGGATAAGACCAAGGCCGTCGCCGATGCGTTCGCGAAGCGCGGTTGGTCGTCGGTGCTGTTCATCGATGGCACGACCGTTGCCGCCGATTTCGCCCGCGCCGCCCGGAACATCAAGAATGTGGACGTGCTGCCGCAGCAGGGCGCCAATGTGTACGACATCATCCGTCGCGACACGCTGGTCCTGACCCGCGCCGCCGTTCAGGAGCTGGAGGCTCGCCTGAAATGAGTGAGGCGAAGAAGGGCGTGGCGCTGAGCCGTGAACGCGCCTACGACATCATCCTGTCGCCGGTCATCACCGAAAAGGCGACGTTCATCACCGACAAGAACTTCGTGACCTTCAAGGTTGCGACGGACGCCACCAAGCCGGAAATCAAAGCCGCTGTGGAAATGGTGTTCGGCGTGACGGTGAAGGCCGTGAATACCGTGACCGTCAAGGGCAAGCGCAAGCTGTTCAAGGGCCGTCCCGGTCAGCGCTCGGACTATAAAAAGGCGATGGTCAAGCTGGCTGACGGCCAGACCATCGACCTGACGACGGGGGTGTAAGCTATGGGCTTGAAGACTTTCAAACCGATTACGCCGTCCCTGCGTCAGCTTGTGCTGGTTGATCGCTCGGAACTGTGGAAAGGCAAGCCGGAAAAGACGCTGACCGAAGGTCTGAAGAAGACCGGCGGTCGCAACAATACCGGTCGTATCACTGCCTTCACCCGCGGTGGTGGTCACAAGCGCCGCTATCGTCTGGTCGATTTCAAGCGCCGTAAGTACGACGTGGTTGGGACGGTTGACCGTCTCGAATACGATCCGAACCGTTCGGCGTTCATCGCCCTGATCACCTACGCCGATGGCGAAAAGGCCTATATCTTGGCCCCGCAGCGCCTGAAGGCGGGCGATACGGTGATCGCCGGTGAAAAGACCGACGTGAAGCCGGGCAATGCCATGCCGCTGCGCAACATCCCGGTCGGCACGATCGTCCACAATGTGGAAATGAAGATCGGTCGCGGTGGTCAGTTGGCCCGTGCGGCGGGTTCCTACGCCCAGCTCGTCGGTCGCGACCAGGGCTATGCTCAGCTGCGCCTTGCTTCGGGCGAACTCCGCATGGTGCGCGGTGAGTGCATGGCCTCCATCGGCGCCGTGTCGAACCCGGATCAGCAGAACGTCAACTACGGTAAGGCCGGTCGTATGCGCTGGCTTGGCCGTCGCCCGTCGGTCCGTGGCGTTGCCATGAACCCGATCGACCATCCGCACGGCGGTGGTGAAGGCCGTACCTCGGGCGGCCGTCATCCGGTTACCCCGTGGGGTAAGCCGACGAAGGGTAAGAAGACCCGTAATAACAAGGCGACGGATCGTCTGATCGTCCGCCGTCGTCACGCGAAGTAAGGAGAACCGCCGTGGCGCGTTCCGTTTGGAAAGGTCCGTTTGTTGACGGATACCTTCTGAAGAAGGCAGATAAGTCTCGGGCTTCGGGCCGGAATGAAGTGATCAAGATTTGGTCGCGTCGTTCGACGATCCTGCCGCAATTCGTGGGTCTGACGTTCGGCGTTTATAACGGCCAGAAGTTCATTCCCGTTCTGGTGACGGACAATATGATCGGGCACAAGTTCGGCGAATTCTCGCCGACGCGCACGTTCTACGGTCACGCCGCCGACAAGAAGGCGAAGAGGAAGTAAGGCGATGAGCAAGAAACCCTTGCCGCGGCAGCTTGCCGACACCGAAGCCCTGTCCGTGGTGCGCAATCTGCGCATCTCGGCACAGAAGCTGAACATCGTGGCTCAGCTCATTCGTGGGAAAAAGGCCAATGTGGCCTTGGCCGAACTGACCTTCAGCACCCGTCGCATCGCGAAGGACGTGAAGAAGGCTCTGCAGTCGGCCATCGCGAATGCCGAAAACAACCATCAGCTTGACGTTGACAAGCTGTATGTGAAGGAAGCCTCGGTCGGGCAGAGCTTCGAATTGAAGCGCTTCCATGCCCGGGCGCGTGGCCGTGCGTCGCGCATTGAAAAGCCCTTCAGCCACCTGCGCATCGTTGTGCGCGAGCGCGAGGAGACGGTGTAATGGGTCAGAAAGTTAATCCGATCGGGCTTCGGCTCGGGATCAACCGCACTTGGGACTCGCGTTGGTTCGCGGGGAACAAGGATTATGCCGACCTGCTGCACCAGGATCTGAAGCTGCGCAAGATGCTCTCGGAGCGTCTGGCCCAGGCTGGCGTTAGCCGCATCGTCATCGAACGTCCGGCCAAGAAGGCCCGCGTCACCATTCATTCGGCCCGTCCGGGTGTGGTGATCGGCAAGAAGGGCGCGGATATCGAAAAGCTGCGTCAGGAACTGTCGAAGTTCACGAAGAGCGAAGTGAACCTCAACATCGTCGAAATCCGTAAGCCGGAACTCGACGCCAAGCTGGTTGCGGAAAGCATTGCCCAGCAGCTGGAACGCCGTGTCGCCTTCCGTCGCGCCATGAAGCGCGCCGTGCAGTCGGCCATGCGTCTCGGCGCCCAGGGTATCCGTATCAACTGCTCGGGTCGTCTCGGCGGTGCGGAAATCGCCCGCATGGAATGGTATCGCGAAGGTCGCGTGCCGCTGCACACCCTGCGTGCCGATGTCGATTACGGCGTTGGTACCGCGAAGACCACCTATGGCACCTGCGGTGTCAAAGTCTGGATCTTCAAGGGCGAAGTGATGGCGCACGACCCGATGGCCCAGGACAAGCGCGCTGCTGAACAGCAGCCGGCCCGCTAAGGCGTAAGGGAATAAAACGATGTTGCAGCCAAAGCGCACGAAGTTCCGCAAGGCCCACAAGGGCCGAATCCATGGCAATGCCAAGGGCGGGACGCAGCTGGCTTTCGGGTCGTTCGGCCTGAAGTCGCTGGAGCCGGGCCGGATCACGGCCCGTCAGATCGAAGCGGCCCGTCGCGCCATGTCGCGTCATATCCGCCGCGTCGGTCGTATCTGGATCCGCGTGTTCCCGGACGTTCCGGTTTCGTCGAAGCCTGCCGAAGTCCGCATGGGCTCCGGTAAGGGGTCGCCGGAATTCTGGGTCGCCCGTATTAAGCCGGGTCGCATCATGTTCGAAATGGACGGTGTGCCGCGCGAAATCGCCGAACGGGCGTTCGAACTGGCCGCCGCCAAGCTGCCGGTCGGCACGAAGTTCGTGCAGCGTATCGGTGAGGAAGCTTAACGATGGCCGAAGATATCCGCACGAAGACCGACGACCAGCTCAAGGATGAGCTGGTCAACCTCAAGAAAGAGCAGTTCAATCTGCGCTTTCAGCAGGCCAGCGGTCAGCTTGAGAATACGGCGCGGGTCCGCCATGTGCGGCGCCAGGTCGCTCGCATCAAAACAGTGCTGGCGGAACGGGCCGCGACCCGCTAAAAGGGTCGCTTTCCGAATGGAGACTGCTTAAATGCCAAGGCGCGTTTTGCAAGGGCGGGTGGTGAGCGATAAGAACGACAAAACCGTTACGGTTTTGGTGTCGCGTCGCGTCATGCATCCCGTCTACAAGAAGTTCATCACGCGGACGAAGAAATATGCCGCGCACGATGAAAACAATAGCTTCAAGACCGGCGATTTCGTGAAGATTCGCGAGTGCCGCCCGATCTCGAAGTCGAAAACCTGGGAAGTCGTGACCGATGATGCGGTCGTGACGGGCGAAGGAGCGTAACCCATGATTCAGGTGCAAACTAACCTGGACGTCGCCGATAATTCCGGCGCACGCCGAGTCATGTGCATCAAAGTCCTGGGCGGTTCGAAGCGGAAGACGGCTGCGGTCGGCGACATTATTGTCGTGTCGATTAAAGAAGCCATTCCGCGCGGCCGCGTGAAGAAGGGCGACGTGCATCGGGCTGTGATCGTGCGGACTGCGAAGGAAGTGCGCCGTTCGGACGGGTCGTCGATTCGGTTCGACACCAATGCCGCCGTTCTCATCAACAAGCAGAACGAGCCGATCGGCACCCGTATCTTCGGGCCGGTGACGCGCGAGCTGCGGTTGAAGAACTTCATGAAGATCATCTCGCTGGCGCCGGAAGTTCTGTGATGTCCGTCAAACTGAAGATCAAGAAGGGCGACCAGGTCATTGTGACCACCGGTCGTGACCGCGGCAAGACTGGCGAAGTCATCGAAGTTCTGCCGAAAGAAAACCGGGTCAAAGTCCAGGGCATCAACATTGTGAAGCGCCATACGCGCGCAACGCAGATGCAAGCGGGCGGGATTGTCGAAAAGGAAGCGGCTATTCACGTTTCCAACGTTTCCCATATCGATCCCAAGACCAAGCAGCCGACCCGCGTCGGTTACAAATTCCTCGCCGATGGTCGCAAGGTGCGTTACGCCAAGCGCTCCGGCGAGCAAATCGACGTTTGAGGTGCAGCATGGCTACCCGTCTGCAAGACCATTACAAGAACGTTGTTCGCCAGAAGCTGATCGAAGAGTTCGGTTATAAGAACCCCATGCAGGTTCCGAAGATCGAAAAGATCGTGATCAACGTCGGTGTCGGTGAAGCTGTCCAGGATTCGAAGAAGCTGGATGCGGCCGTCGGCGAAATCGCGCTGATCACCGGTCAGAAGCCGATCAAGACCTATGCGAAGAAGTCGATCGCCGGCTTCAAGATCCGCGAAGGTATGGCTCTCGGTGCGAAGGTCACCCTTCGTCGCGAGAAGATGTATGAATTCCTTGACCGCCTGATCACCATTGCGCTGCCGCGCGTGCGTGACTTCCGCGGTGTGAACGCCAAGAGCTTTGACGGTCGCGGCAATTATGCCCTCGGCCTCAAGGAACAGTTGGTGTTCCCGGAAATCGACTACGACAAAGTTAGCGATATCCGCGGGATGGACATCATCATCGTCACGAGCGCTAAGACCGACGACGAAGCGCGTGCCCTGCTTAAGGGCTTTCAAATGCCGTTCGCGTCGTAAAGGCGGAGAAGGTCAATGGCTAAGACGAGTTCTGTTCAAAAGAACAAGCGCCGGGAGAAGCTCTCGGCTCAGCACGCCAACCGTCGTGCTAAGCTGAAGGCGATCATTCAGGATAAGGATGCACCGTTGGAAGAACGGTTCTCCGCCACCCTGAAACTGGCTGAAATGCCCCGCAATGGGGCGAAGGTTCGCGTGCGCAATCGCTGCGAGGCGACGGGTCGCCCGCGCGCCGTGTATCGCAAGTTCAAGCTGTGCCGTAATGCACTGCGCGAACTGGGGTCGGCCGGCCAGATTCCTGGCTTGGTCAAGTCGAGCTGGTAAGAGGAGTTTAGGATATGGCGATGAGCGATCCCTTAGGGGATATGCTGACGCGCATCCGCAACGCCCAGCATGCGCGTATGTCGGTGGTCAATTCCCCGGCATCGAAGCTGCGGGCGAATGTGCTCGAAGTGTTGAAGCGTGAAGGTTACATCCGCGACTACACTCAGGCCGACGTGCGGGCCGGCGTCCAGGAACTGCGTATCGAATTGAAGTATCACGAAGGCCAGGCCGTGATTAAGGAGATCAAGCGTGTCTCCAAACCCGGTCGCCGCGTGTATACCAAGATCAAAGATCTGCCGAAGTTCTACAATGGTCTTGGCATTTCGATCCTCTCCACGCCCCGTGGCGTGATGTCCGACGCCGAAGCGCGCGCTGCCAATGTTGGCGGCGAAGTGCTTTGCCGCGTGTTCTAAGGGAGGCTCACCAATGTCACGAGTTGGTAAGTATCCCGTCTCGGTTCCGGCCGGCGTCACTGTTTCGGTGAAGGACGGCGTCCTTGAAGCCCAGGGCAAGCTCGGCACGCTGAGCCTTACCCTGTCCAGCGATGTGGAAACCACGGTTGACGGCAACTCCGTCACCGTCAAGCCGGTTTCGGAAACGAAGCAGGCCCGCGCCATGTGGGGCACGACCCGTGCCCATATCAACAACATGGTGAAGGGCGTCAGCACCGGTTTCACCCGTAAGCTCGAAATCAACGGCGTCGGTTACCGCGCCGATGTGCAGGGCAAGGTCGTGAAGCTGAAGCTCGGCTATTCCCACGATATCGATTACGACCTGCCGGAAGGCATCACCGTCGTTGCTGAAAAGCCGACGTTGCTGGCCATCTCCGGTGCCGACCGCCAAAAGGTCGGCCAGGTCGCCGCAGAGATTCGTCGCTTCCGTGGTCCCGAGCCCTACAAGGGCAAGGGGATCAAGTTTGAGGAAGAGACCATCCTGCGTAAGGAAGGCAAGAAGAAGTAAGGACGCGGACCATGATGAAGCCGAAAGAACTCTTCGAGCGTCGTCGTCAGCGCGTCCGTACGCGACTGAGGGCAACGTCCAACGGCCGCCCGCGGCTGTCGGTATTCCGCTCGAGCAAGCATATCTATGCGCAGGTGATCGACGACGCGCAGGGCATCACCCTGACCGCCGCATCGTCAATCGACAAAGAACTGCGCGGTCAACTGAAGACCGGTGCCGATATCGAAGCCGCCAAGGCTGTCGGTACGCTCCTCGCCAAGCGTGCGCTGGCGAAGGGCGTTGAGACGGTCGTCTTCGACCGTGGCGGTTACATCTACCACGGCCGGGTGAAGGCCCTGGCCGACGCCGCCCGCGAAGGCGGGCTGGCGTTCTAAGGGGGGCTTTTCATATGGCACGGGAAGATCGTCGGGACCGCGAGCGTCAGCCGCGCGAACGCGAAGAATCGGAACTGGTTGAAAAGCTGGTTGGTATCAACCGCGTCGCCAAAGTGGTGAAGGGGGGCCGTCGCTTCGGCTTCGCCGCTCTGGTGGTCGTGGGCGATGGTAAGGGCCGCGTTGGTCATGGGGCGGGCAAGGCGCGTGAAGTGCCGGAAGCCATCCGCAAGGCCACCGAACAGGCTAAGCGCAACATGGTGAAGGTGCCGCTGCGGGAAAACCGCACGCTGCATCATGACGCCAATGGTCACTTTGGCGCGGGCCGCGTCGTTCTCCGCACGGCAGCCGCCGGTACGGGGATCATCGCCGGTGGTCCGATGCGTGCAGTGTTCGAAGCGCTGGGCGTGCAGGACGTGGTTGCGAAGTCGCTGGGCACCTCCAACCCGCACAACATGATTAAGGCCACCTTCGATGCCCTGTCGGGCACGGTGTCGCCGCGCGCGGTTGCCAACCGTCGCGGCAAGAAGGTTGCCGACATCCTCGGTCGTCGCGACGGTGAAGCCGCCGCTGCGAAGGAAGCGTAAGATCATGAGTGGCACGGCTAAGACCGTTAAGGTCACCCAGATCGGTTCGCCGATCGGTCGCGAAGCCTATCAGCGCGATACGCTGAAGGGGCTTGGGCTCAACAAGCTGCACCGCAGCCGCGTGCTGGAGGATACTCCGGCGGTCCGCGGTATGATCCGGACGGTTCAGCATCTGGTGAAGGTCGAAGACCAGGCGTAACCCGCAAGGGCGCGCTTGGATCGGGCGGGGCGGAAACGCCCCGCGCCTTCTTCCGAGGAGAACATCATGAAACTTAACGAACTCCGGGACAATGAAGGCGCGCGTAAGCGCCGGATGCGTGTCGGTCGCGGTATCGGGTCGGGCAAGGGCAAGACCTCGGGCCGCGGTGTGAAGGGGCAGAAGTCCCGTACCGGCGTTTCGATCGGTGGCTTTGAAGGCGGTCAGATGCCGCTGCATCGCCGTCTGCCGAAGCGCGGCTTCAACAATCTGTTCCGCGTGACCTATCAGGTCATTAACGTCGGATCGATTCAGAAAGCCCTGACCGAAGGCCGTCTGCCGGCCGATCAGACCATTACCGGCGAGGTTCTCGCGGCGGCTGGTCTTATTCGGATCGCCGATGCGCCGACCCGTCTGCTGGCCAAGGGCGAGCTGACGGCGAAGGTCACCATCCAGCTCGATGCTGCCAGCCCGGCAGCCGTGGCGGCGGTGGAAAAGGCGGGCGGCTCGGTCGTCCTGCCGGCTCCGGTAGAAGCGTAAGCGTTCTTCGATAACGGTTGGCGGTTAAAACCTGATGGCATCGGCGGCAGAACAATTAGCTGCAAACATCAACTTCAGCGCCTTTTCGAAGGCGACGGAGTTGAAGGCGAGGATTTGGTTTACGCTGGCCGCGCTCGTCGTGTACCGGCTGGGGACGTATATTCCCCTGCCGGGCATCGACCCGCAGGTCTTGAACGAGATTTTCCGGCAGAATGCGGGCGGCATTCTCGGCATGTTCGACATGCTGGCCGGGGGTGCGTTGGGTCGTATGACCGTCTTCGCGCTCAATATCATGCCCTATATTTCAGCGTCGATTATCATTCAATTGATGACCGCGGTGAGCCCACGCCTTGAAACCTTGAAAAAGGAAGGCGAGAGCGGCCGCAAGGTGCTTAATCAATATACGCGGTATCTTACGGTGCTGCTAGCGACCGGGCAGGCTTATGGCATTGCTATTGGTCTTGAGAGTTTCCAAGGACCGTCTGGGTCGGCAGTGCTGGATCCGGGCCTTTTCTTCCGTCTGACCGCCGTGATTACCCTGGTGGGCGGCACGATGTTCGTCATGTGGTTGGGCGAGCAGATTACGGCCCGCGGTGTCGGCAATGGTATCTCGCTGATTATCTTCGCGGGGATCGTCGCGAACCTGCCGAGTGCTCTGGCCGGATTGCTGGAGCTGGGGCGCACCGGGGCGATGTCGGCGGCCTTTATCATCGTGCTGCTAGGCGTTGTTGTCGGTGTGATCCTGTTCATCGTGTTCATGGAACGCGCCCAGCGTCGCATTTTGATCCAATACCCCAAGCGTCAGCACGGCAATCGGGTGTTTGGCGGCGAGTCGAGTCACCTACCGCTGAAGTTGAACACCGCCGGGGTTATCCCGCCGATTTTCGCCAGCTCACTGCTGCTGTTGCCGAGCACTTTGGTCGGTTTCTCGGGGCAATCGACGGTCGATCTGCCGCCGGTGCTGCGGTGGATTAGCGAGAATATCGCCCACGGCCAACCGCTATATCTGGCGCTTTATGTCGGGATGATCATCTTCTTCTCGTTCTTTTACACCGCGATTGTGTTCAATCCGGCAGAGACGGCAGAGAATTTGAAGAAGCACGGCGGCTTTATTCCGGGGATTCGGCCCGGTCAGAATACGGCCAATCACCTCGATCATATTCTGACGCGGTTAACGGTTCTCGGTGCGCTGTATATCGCGGCAATTTGCGCGCTTCCCGAAATTCTCATCTCGCAGTACTCGGTGCCCTTCTACTTCGGCGGCACAAGCCTGCTGATCGTAGTGACGGTGACGATGGATACGGTTGCCCAAGTCCATTCGCATCTGGTGGCGCATCAATACGAAGGCCTAATCAAAAAGGCCAAACTGCGAGGGAGGCGTGGATGAACATCATTCTCTTAGGTCCGCCGGGGGCGGGTAAGGGGACGCAGGCGCGGTATCTGCAGGATACCTATGGCTTGGTGCAGCTTTCGACGGGCGATATGCTGCGCGCTGTTGTGGCATCGGGTAGCGCCTTGGGGCAGGAAGCGAAGCGCGTCATGACCTCTGGTCAATTGATGCCCGATTCGCTGATGATCGATATGATCGCCGACCGTATTGCCCAGCCGGACTGCGCCAAGGGCTTCATCCTTGATGGTTTTCCGCGCACGGTTGCCCAGGCGGAAGGCCTGGATACGATGCTGGTCGAGAAGGGCCTGAAGCTCGATCACGTGATCGAAATGAAGGTTGATGAAGCCGCGCTGACCGAACGGATTACCGGGCGCTATACCTGCAAACACTGCGGGACCGGGTATCATGATCTGTTCAAGCAGCCCAAGACCGAAGGGGTCTGTGATAGCTGCGGCGGAACAGAGTTTGTGCGGCGGGCCGATGATACGGTGGAAGCTGTTTCGGCCCGGTTGAAAGTATACCACGATCAGACGGCCCCCATTCTTCCCTACTATCGGGAGCGCGGGGTGTTACGGACGATCGATGGCATGGCGGACATCGCCGATGTGACCCGCTCGCTTGAAGAGATTCTTCAGCCGAGCAAGGTGTGAATGAGTTGACTCTTAAGTCTGCCTTCCTATAATGCCGCCCCTCAATCGGACGGTTACGAGTAGGGTCGGCGGAACATCGTTGACCCTCTTTTTAAGGAGTTAGAGCGTGGCGCGCATTGCAGGCGTGAACATTCCGACGCAGAAGCGCGTGGAGATCGGCCTTACCTATATTTACGGCATTGGCCGCAAGACCTCCCGCGACATCTGTGCGAAACTCGGTTTCGCAACCGAGCGCCGGGTGCATCAGCTGAATGACGAAGAAGTGCTTCGCATTCGTGAGCTGATCGACCGGGAATATACCGTTGAAGGGGATCTGCGTCGTCAGGTCGCCATGCAGATTAAGCGGCTGATGGATCTCGGCTGCTACCGCGGTCTGCGTCATCGCAAGGGCCTGCCGGTGCGCGGTCAGCGGACCCACACCAATGCCCGTACCCGCAAGGGCAAGGCGAAGCCGATCGCCGGCAAGAAGAAGTAAGGATAAGGTTTTATGGCCAAGGCTCCTGCTACGCGCATTCGCCGCCGCGAGCGCAAGAACATTACGTCGGGTGTGGCGCACGTCAACTCGACGTTCAACAACACCATGATCACCATCACCGATGCGCAGGGCAATGTGATTGCTTGGTCGTCGTCGGGCACGAAGGGCTTCAAGGGCAGCCGCAAGTCTACCCCCTATGCTGCCCAGGTTGCTGCCGAAGATGCCGGTCGCAAGGCGATGGAACATGGCATGCGCACGCTGGAAGTCGAAGTGAAGGGTCCGGGCGCTGGCCGCGAATCCGCGCTTCGCGCGTTGCAGGCGGTGGGTTTCTCGGTGACGTCGATCCGCGACGTGACCCCGATCCCGCACAATGGCTGCCGTCCGCCGAAGCGGCGCCGCGTCTGATTGAAGTCGGTCAAGCGGCTCGTTGCCTGGGGGGTAACCTCTCGGCGGCGGGCCGGTTGCCGTTCTCAGGCGTGGGTTGCCGGTTTCGACCGGTAGAGTTTGGCGTGGTGCTGATAAGGAAAACGTCCCGTGATCCAGAAGAATTGGCAGGGCTTGATTAAGCCGAACAAGCTGAGCGTCGAGGCTGGCGACGATCCGGCGCGCGTTGCGACGGTGGTTGCCGACCCGCTGGAGCGCGGCCTGGGCTTGACGCTGGGGAACGCACTGCGTCGTATCCTGCTGTCCTCGCTGCAGGGTGCGGCGGTGACGTCGATCCATATCGACGGCGTGCTGCATGAGTTCTCCTCGGTGCCGGGTGTGCGCGAAGATGTGACGGACGTTGTCCTGAACATCAAAGCGCTGGCGCTGCGGATGCACTCCGAAGATACGAAGCGCGTGCGTCTGCGCGCCACCGGCCCCTGTGCCGTCACGGCTGGCATGATCGAAACCGGCGCGGACATCGAAGTGATGAACCCCGATCTGGTGATCTGTCACCTTGATGCGGGCGCGAAGCTGTCGATGGAAATGTCGGTCAGCCGTGGCAAGGGCTATGTCCCGGCCTCGCTGAACCGTCCGGAAGATGCGCCGATCGGTCTGATCCCGGTCGATGCCTTGTTCTCGCCGGTCCGCAAAGTCAGCTATAAGGTGGAAAACACCCGCGTTGGTCAGCAGACCGACTACGACAAGCTGTCGATGCGCATCGAAACCAACGGCGCGGTCTCGCCGGAAGATGCGGTTGCGCTCGCTGCCCGCATTCTTCAGGACCAGCTTGCGCTGTTCATCAACTTCGAAGAACCGCAGGCCCCGGCCGAAGAAGATCGCGCCAACGATCTGCCGTTCAACAAGAACCTGCTGCGCAAGGTGGACGAGCTGGAACTTTCGGTTCGCTCAGCCAACTGCCTGAAGAACGATAACATCGTTTACATTGGCGACCTGGTGCAGAAGACCGAAGCCGAAATGCTGCGCACGCCGAACTTTGGTCGTAAGTCGCTCAATGAAATCAAGGAAGTGCTGGCTCAGATGGGCCTGCACCTCGGTCTTGAGATCCCCGGCTGGCCGCCGGAAAACATCGAAGAACTGGCAAAACGGCTCGAAGAGCCTTATTGATCGGTTCATGGGTTAACGGAAACCCCTGTCGCGCGGCGCTGGTGAGCAGCCCCCCGCCGGTAGGTCCGCTGAAGAGGTAGAAGAAGATGCGTCACGGTATGAGCGGTCGGAAACTGAACCGCACCAGCAGCCACCGCAAGGCCATGTTCGCCAATATGGCCGTGGCTTTGATTAAGCACGAGCAGATCACCACCACCCTGCCGAAGGCGAAGGATCTGCGTCCGATCGTTGAAAAGCTGATCACCCTCGGCAAGCGTGGCGATCTGCATGCGCGCCGTCAGGCGCTGGCCGTGCTGCAGGACGAAACCGTAACCCGCAAGCTGTTCGATACGGTTGCGGAACGCTATAAGGCGCGCGCTGGCGGTTACACCCGCGTGCTGAAGGCGGGTTTCCGCTACGGCGATGCTGCCCCGATGGCGGTGATCGAATTGGTTGACCGCGATCCGGCCGCGAAGGGCCTGGATTCGGGCCAGATCGAAGCGGAAGACGTGGCGGCCTAACGCCCGTTTCTGTCTGATTGAGGAAGAACGGCTCCCGGGTTCGGGAGCCGTTTTTTTTATGGGCTTTCGCGGACCGGCGGGCGCTGTCCCAGCATCGGTGCTGCTGCCGTAAGCGTTGCGATCAGATGGTCGGCCAGGGCGCGGATACGGGGTGCCCGGCGCACATCGGCGTGCAGGATCAGGCAAAGCGGTCGGTCGGGTGGCTGGTGGCCGGCGACAAGGCTCAGGTCTGGGGCATCCGCAGCAGCAAAGCAGGGCAGAAGCGCGGCGCCCCACCCGAGGCGTGCGGCCGCTAAGAGCGTGCTGACGTCACCCGCCGCCAAGGGCACCAGCCTCCCCGCGCGTTGGGTATCGAGCCATGTCTGTTGGCTGCTTCCCTGCCAGCCGTCGCCGAGGCCGAGGAGCGGCAGGTCAGCCTCCGCCAGTTCGGTGCGCGCATAGACCCCATAGGCGATGTCGCAGAGCTTACGCGCGATCAGCCCGGTTTCCTGAGGCCAACCGACGCGCACCGCTAGGTCGGCGGCACCTTGGCTCAAGTTCAGATGAAAGGCGCTGGTATCAAACTCCAGCGTAATACCAGGATTCTTCTGCTGAAAGGCATGGAGGGCGGGTAAGAGCACGCGGTTTGCCAGGATGGGCGGTGCGGTTAGGCGGATGGGGCCGGTGAGTGGCCCAACCTCAAGGGCCGCACGCCCTACGCTTAAAGCTTCCGCTTCCAACCGTTCGGCCTTGGGCAGCAACGCCTGGCCTTGCGGCGTTAGTTTCCAACCGCGAGGCAAACGGTGAAAGAGGTGCAGGCCGAGATGGGCTTCGAGGGCCGCGATACGTCGGGCGACGGTGGTATGATCTACGCGCAGGCGGCGCGCTGCCGCTGATAAGCTCGCATCGCGGGCAACGGCCAGAAAAAAGCGAATATCATTCCAGTCGAAGGACGCCATCGGTGGATTTTTGCACCTAAGGTCGGCGCTCTTCCAGTCTTATCGATGTTAACTGGCTGTTTTATCTCTTGCGGATCGCGGGGGCTCACCCTGCCGAAGGAGATAAGAATGTCTGATGTGGATTTGGTTCAGCAGTTTCTGGGGCATATTTTCGCGGGCGAGATGGCTCAAGCACTTGCGCTCGTGCACCCCCAGGCCCGCTTTATCGGCGCCCGCCCCACGGGGGATGCGCGTGTTCCGCTTTATGGCACCCATGAGGGGCGGGCAGGTGCCGAGCATTTCTTTCGGACTTTTGCCGAACTATTGATCCCCGGAGACTTTGAGGTTATCGGGCGCTTCGGCGGTGCGGGCTACGTCACCTTCTTTGGGAAGTTTTGTCACAGCGCCCGTAAGACAGGTCGTCCGTTCTTGAGCGACTGGGCCCTCGTGGCGCAGATCGACAACGGCATGATCCGTTTTTATCATTTCTATGAGGATACAGCCGCTTTGGAAGCTGCGCTGTTGCCAATCCCCTAATAAGAGGAACGCAGGGAAGGTGCCCTGTTGCCGCAGGTTGGTGCAGCACTTTCCTTAAAATTCAGCATGATGTAATTAAAATTGAATATAGAATGATTTTGATCATATCGGAGCGAAAGGATGCAATCACAAAACGGTTATGAGATAAAAAACGCCTGACGGTGATTTTGTAAGTGGCATTACATTGTTTTTTGTTAAGGAAAAATTAGCCGTCTTTGTCATTTCAATATCCTCATGGTTCCAGCGCGGCGGGGCTGGCGGGATACTGGGGGAATGACAGCATGGCGCGTAAGATTTCGTTTAAATTAGGTTTGTCTGGGCGGATTTTCTTTATCGCGGTTGCGGTTTGCACGCTAGGGATCGCCTTAACCAGTGGCTATGGCATGTACCGCGCTATCGGCGAGTTCGACCGGCTGGCGACGGCATCGGTCGATTCGGCCTTCCGGGTGTTCCGAGATGTCTTGTCGCAATACGGTAAGGATTACCGGTTGGTCGATGGCAAGATGATGATCGGTGACTATACGGTGACGGCGGAGGATACCGCAGCGACCGACCGGGTGACGGCGGCGACGGGGGCAGTAATGTCGATCCTGGTCGGCGATACCCGCGTGTCCACCAGCCTGCGCTTCCCGGACGGCAAGCGCCAAACCGGTACGAAACTGGTGGACGGGCCGATCAAGACCCAAGTTCTCATCGAAGGGAAGTCCTACCGCGGCACATCTAACTCGCAAGGCACGCTCTACTATGTTGCCTATGAGCCGATTAAGGATGCGAGCGGCAAGGTTATCGGAGCCATTGGCCTTGGTATGTTGGCCAAAAATTTCATGGAAGCGATGGATGTCATCGTTTGGCAGCAGGGGGCGATTGCACTTGGTATGCTAGTCCTGTCAGGCCTCTCCCTCTGGTTTGCGCTGGGGCGGGAAGTGAAGCGCCTCGCGGTGCTGCGCGACCGGATCGAAGCGGTTGAAGCGGGGGATGTGCAGTCGACGGTTGCCTATACCGAGCGCGTCGATGAAATCGGCTCCTTGGCGCGGGCGGTGGATAGTTTCCGCCGGGCGACGGTAGATCGCCAAGCCGCGATGGCGGAGGCCGCGCGTGAGGCGGAGCAAACCCAGCAGCGTCAGAAACAGCTTGAAGCCGCAACGGCCCAATTCTCCGGCGAGATGGAAGGCCTGTCGAAGAGCATCGGGCAAGCCGCGGAATTTCTGCTGAAGCGGGTCGATGATCTGCGCAGCTCGGTCACCGCTGCGGAGCACAACAGCCGGACAATCCTGAATACGGCGGAAACAGCGTCAACGAATGTGGGCACGGTCGCGGCGGCGGCAGAAGAACTCTCGGGGTCGATCCGCGATATCTCGCGCCAGATGGCCCGGGCGGCGGATACGGCGGGGCGGGGGGTGTCGGAAGCGGTTTCGACCAATGCCACGGTGCAGGAATTGGCGCGTTCGGCAGACCGGATCGGGGAAGTTGTGCGCCTGATCAACGATATCGCTGGGCAAACCAACTTGTTGGCGCTGAATGCAACCATTGAAGCGGCGCGCGCGGGCGAGGCGGGTAAGGGCTTTGCCGTTGTCGCGTCGGAGGTGAAATCCCTGGCGGCGCAAACGGCGAAGGCGACGGACGAAATTCAGTCGCAGATCGCGGGCATCCAGGCCGAAACCAATCATGTGGTGGCGACCATCGGCGGGATTTCCGGCACCATTGAACAGATCAGCGAAATCGCCACCAGTGTCGCCGCCGCCGTTGAAGAACAGGGCGCGGCAACCGACGAAATCGCCCGCAATGTCCAACAAGCCGCCAGCGGCACCCATCAGGTGACGCAGCATGTGGGCAGCTTTGGCCAAACCACGGCTTCGATCCAAGGGGCCGCGGAGGCGCTGCATTCGGTCGCGATCGACCTGAAGGACCGCGCAACCGGATTGCAGGGGGCTGTCGGCGCCTTCATCACTCAGCTACAGCACAGTAGCAAGACAGCAGCCTAAAGAACGGCGGGGGCTGCGGCCCCCGTTTTTCAGGCGCTGAGTTTTTGGTTATAGCGGCGCAGGCCCTCGGCGGCTTGGCGCTGAACTTTGTTTTTCAGCATCGGCGTCCACCCCAGGATCAACCCGGTCGGGCCGAGCGCCTGGGAGGCCCAGTTCCAGAAATCGAACCGGTCCGTGTGCCGGAAGATCTTACCGTCCTTGAACTGAAACTCTGCCGCGATGCGGTTTACCACCGGGCGTTTTGTGGCGGAAAACGTGTAGCGCGCCTGCCAGCGGGCGGTGCCGGTCATACCGTCCGCCTTGATGTCGCCGAATTCAATGTCCAAATCGGTAGCGCGGGACAGCAGCATGCCCCACATCCGCCCAATCTCCGCCCCCTGCAGCCGGGGGAAGGCCGGATCGGAGAAGATCGCGTCCGGGTGATAGCAGTCCGCCATCGCTTGCGCTTGGCGGGTCTGGAAACTCCGGTAGAATTCGGTGATCAAAGCGGCGTATTGCTCGGACATGGCGTCCCCCTTCGGGATATTTGGTCGAGAGCTTGGCATAGTGAGGAACGAATGGGTGGAAAAAACGGTCCCGTCGGTGCGCGTTCGGCGCTTGGATACGCTAAAACGCTAACGATACTCGCTTTAGGCGCGGTATTGCTGGCGGGATCGCTCCCCGCTGCGGCGCAAAGCCAGAGGATCACGCCCCAAAGCCGCGAGCAGATCAGCCTGTCTTTCGCCCCGGTGGTACGGCAGACGACGCCCGCCGTGGTCAATATCTATACGAAGAAGCGCGTGCGCGAACAGGCCGCCCTGTCGCCGCTACTGAACGATCCCTTTTTCCGTCAGTTCTTCGGCGACCGGCTGCCCCAGGGGCAAACGCGGGAACGGGTGCAGAATTCGCTGGGGTCGGGGGTTATCCTGCGCCCGGATGGGTTGATCGTCACGAATTTCCACGTGATCAAGGATGCCGACGAAATCAGCGTCGTACTGTCCGACCGGCGGGAGTTCGACGCCAAAGTGCTGCGGTCGGACGAGCGGGTTGATCTTGCGGTCTTGAAGATCGACGCCGGTCGCGAACAACTGCCGACGCTGCCGCTCGCCGATAGCGATCAGTTGCAGGTTGGCGATCTGGTGCTGGCGATTGGTAATCCCTTCGGCGTCGGGCAGACGGTGACCCAGGGGATCGTCTCGGCGCTGGCGCGGACCAATGCCGGGATCACCGACTATAATTTCTTCATCCAGACCGATGCGGCGATTAACCCCGGCAATTCCGGCGGCGCGCTGGTGACGATGGACGGGCGGCTCGCGGGGATCAATACCGCCATCTACTCCCGCTCCGGCGGGTCCATCGGCATTGGCTTTGCCATTCCGGCGAATATGGTGCGCACGGTCCTGTCGGACGATGCGGCGCGCAATGGTAAGATCGTCCGCGCCTGGTTCGGCGGGTCGGGCCAGCCGGTCACGCCGGAGGTCGCCGCCAGCCTTGGCCTGCCGCGCCCGGCGGGGGTGTTGATCGCCGAGGTTCACCCGGATAGCCCGGCGGCGCAGGCGGGCATTCGGTCGGGCGACGTGATTACCGCGATCAATGGGAATGAAGTGCCGGACCCGGAGGCGCTGCGCTTCCGCATTGCCACCCTGCCGATTGGCGAGACGGCGACCTTCACCGTCATGCGGCGCGGCCAGCCGATCACCACGGCGGCAAAGCTGATTGCACCGCCCGAAACCCCGAAGCGCGAGGCAACCGTGCTAAAGGGCCAGCAACCGCTGGCCGGGGCGACGGTGGCCAACCTCTCCCCAGCGCTCGTGGAGGAATTGGGCATTCCCGGCCCGTCGCGCGGGGTGATCCTGCTGGATATTGCCGCCCGCAGCCCGGCGGCGCGCGTCGGCTTTCAACAGGGCGACGTGTTGCAGCAGGTCAATAATACGCCCATCGCCAGCGTGACCGATGCCGTGGCGGCCCTCGGGCGCGGTCAATCTTGGCGCATCAGCATTAAGCGAGGCGACGAGGTTCTGACGGACACGTTCAGCCAGCGATGACCGACCTGTTCCCGCCCGCCCTGCTGCCCGGCGCCGACACGCAACCCCTGGCCGACCGGCTGCGCCCGGCGCGGCTGGCGGAGGTTGTGGGGCAGGATCATCTGTTGGGGCCGTCCGGTCCCATCGGGCGGATGCTGGCGGCAAAGCGCTTAGGTTCGATGATCCTCTGGGGGCCGCCCGGCTGCGGCAAGACCACGCTGGCGCGGCTGCTGGCGGCGGAGGCGGGGCTGACGTTCGAGCCACTGTCGGCGGTGCTATCGGGCGTTGCCGAGTTGCGCAAGACCTTCGAGGCGGCGGCGAAACGCCGGGCGCAGGGCAAAGGCACGCTGCTATTCATCGACGAAATCCACCGCTTCAACCGCGCCCAGCAGGATGGTTTTCTGCCGGTGGTGGAGGATGGCACGGTGATCCTGGTCGGCGCGACGACGGAAAACCCCTCCTTCTCCCTCAATGCCGCGGTGCTGTCGCGCGCGCAGGTCTTTGTGCTCAAGCGGCTGGAGGAAGCCGGGCTGGCGCTACTGCTCGACCGGGCGGAAGCGCTGATGGAACGGCCCCTCCCATTGACGGCGGAGGCACGGGCGCTGCTGCTAACCCTGGCCGATGGCGACGGGCGCTATCTGCTCAACCTCGCCGAAGCGCTCTTTGCCGCCAAAGACGGGCCGGTGCTCGATGCGGCGGGGCTGCTCGCCTCGGTTCAGAAGCGCGCGCCGCTCTACGATAAGGACCGGGAGGAGCATTACAATCTTATCTCCGCCCTGCATAAATCCCTGCGCGGGTCGGACGTTGATGCGGCGCTCTATTGGTTTCAGCGCATGCTGCTGGGCGGCGAAGATCCGCATTTCGTCGCCCGCCGCTTAACGCGCTTTGCGGCGGAAGATATCGGCATGGCCGATCCGGCGGCGCTGACCCAGGCAATTGCCGCCTGGGAAACCTATGACCGCCTCGGGTCGCCGGAGGGGGAACTGGCGCTGGCGCAGGCCGTGGTCTATCTGGCGACTGCGCCGAAATCCAACGCCGTCTACCGCGCCTTTAAGGCGGCGGCGAAAGCGGCGCGCGACACGGGGTCGATGATGCCGCCTAAACATATCCTCAACGCTCCGACGCGGCTGATGAAGGATATCGGCTATGGGTCGGGCTATGCCTATGACCATGACGCACCGGATGGGTTTTCCGGCCAGAATTATTTCCCGGAAAACCTGCCGCGCACCCGCTTCTACGATCCGCCCGAACGTGGGTTCGAACGCGATATTCGCAAACGGTTGGACTATTGGGACCGGCTGCGCGCCAAACGGCAGGAGACGTCCGATGAGTAGTGTTCTTCTGGTCGGCCTCGGCGGAGCCTTGGGGTCGATGGCGCGCTATCTGATGGTGCTGGGCGTCGGGCGCTGGCTGGGGACGGGGTTTCCTTGGGGCACCCTGTCGGTCAACCTCATCGGCTGTTTTTTGATGGGGTTGCTGACGGCTTTGTTCACGGGGCCGCTGCCGGTTTCCGCCGAAACGCGGTTGTTTTTCACCACCGGTATCCTGGGGGGCTTCACCACTTTTTCCGCCTTCGGTCTCGATGCCTCCGGCCTTCTCGATAAGGGGGATAGTGGGGCTGCGCTCTTGTATCTGGCGGGATCGGTCGCCTTGGGGTATGCCGGGGTCCGGTTGGGGGCCGCGTTTATTCGGCTCTGGAGTTAGGAGAAAGATCATGGCCGTCGAGCAACGCACCGTCAGCCCGGATGAGGCGGATATTCGGCTCGACCGCTGGTTTAAGCGCCATTTCCCGCAACTGCCGTTCGGGCGCCTCTCGAAGCTGATGCGCACGGGGCAAATTCGCCTCGACGGCAAGCGGGTGGATGGGGCGGAGCGGCTGGAACCCGGCCAGATCATCCGCGTTCCGCCCTTGGGCGATCTCGACAGCCCGCCGCCGCCGCGCACCCTTGATCCACACGAGATCAAAGACCTGCACCAGATGGTCATCCACCGCGATGCCGATGTGCTGGTGCTGAACAAGCCGAGCGGCCTTGCTGTGCAAGGCGGGACCGGGACGAGCAAGCACCTCGACGGCATGCTGGATGCGCTGAAGTTCGACCTCGACGAACGCCCGCGTCTGGTGCATCGCTTGGACCGCGACACTTCCGGCATTCTCGTTCTTGCCCGCACGGCGCTGGCGGCGACGAAGC
The DNA here is from genome assembly GCF_002251735.1 of Elstera cyanobacteriorum. NCBI lineage: Bacteria > Pseudomonadati > Pseudomonadota > Alphaproteobacteria > Rhodospirillales > Rhodospirillaceae > Elstera > Elstera cyanobacteriorum. The sequence goes on from NZ_NOXS01000028.1 coordinate 21,597, forward strand.
TGGCGGCGGCCTTCAAGGCGCGCGAGACGGAGAAGATCTATTGGGCCGTCACCGCCCGCGTGCCTGCGCCGGAAGAAGGCTCGATCACTCTGCGCCTCGCTAAAAAGGGCGGCCCGCAGGGCGAACGGGTGGCGGTCGATGACGAGGAAGGCCAGCGCGCCGTGACCGATTATGAGGTGATCGACACGGCCCCGCCGCGCGCTGCGCTGGTGCGCCTGCGCCCGATCACCGGGCGTACCCATCAGTTGCGCGTCCATTGTGCCGCGATTGGTTGCCCGATTTTGGGCGATGTGAAATATGGCCAGGCCGATGCGATCATCCACGGCGTCGAATTTTCGCGCAGTCTGCACCTGCACGCCCGGCGACTGAAAATTCCGCACCCGCGCGGCGGGTTTCTGGAGGTGACGGCCCCGGTGCCGCCCCATATGAAAAAAACCTTCGCCTATTTCGGTTTCAGCGTTCCCAAGGGGGCTTAGCATGGCGGCCTTCGATCTCATTTTGTTTGACGTCGATGGCACGCTGGTCGATAGCCAGCGCACGATCATCGCCTGCATGGAAGCGGCCTTCATCCGCTACGACCTGCCAATCCCCTCGGCAGCGGCCATTCGCCATACGGTCGGGCTGGCGCTGGTCGATGGCGTGGCGCAACTGCTGGCCGCGATGCCGGAAGGCGCGGGGGTCGATCCCTATGCCGTCGCCGAAGCCTATAAGGATACGTATCTCGCCCGCCGAACGGCGACCCCGGCCCCGGCGCCCGATCCGCTCTATCCCGGCACGCGTGCCTTGCTCGACCGGTTGCTGGCCGAAGACCGGCTGATGGGCGTTGCCACCGGCAAGAGCAACCGGGGCATGCGGGTATTCGTTGAAACTCACGGGCTGCACCGGCATTTCGTCACGCAGCAAACGGTCGATACCGCGCCGGGCAAGCCCGATCCGACGATGGTTCGGCAAGCCGCCGTTGAAGCCGGGACCATTCCGTCACGGGTCTTGATGATCGGTGATACGGTCTATGATATGCAAATGGCGCGCGCGGCGGGCGCTGTGGCCGTGGGGGTCGATTGGGGCTATCACGCACCGCAGGCTTTGACGGCAGAAGGCGCACGGACGATTTTAAAGACCTGGGACGATCTCGCTCCCTATCTGACCTGACCGACAGGAGAGGCCCATGATGGACGAACGCCCGATTCTGAGCGGCCCGGCCCCTAAGGAACCGCGCCCTGAAAAACCCATTTCCGCGAAGCCCCCCCGCAACTTGCTGCGCACCGGCCTGCTGATCGCGGGCGGCGGCGTTGGGCTGGTGGTGGTTGGCGCTGGGGCCTTGCTGTTTCTGGTCGATCCCAATGCCCACCGCGACCGGATTGCGGCGGAGTTGCAGGCGGCGACCGGCCGGGCGGTGACGCTGGCCGGGCCGATCAGTCTGTCGCGCTCCCTCTCCCCCGCCCTGGTGGTCGAAGGCGTGACGATTGCCAACATGCCCGGCGGATCGCGCCCGCAGATGGCCAGCATCGGCAAGCTCGACGTGCAAGTGGCGCTGCTGCCGCTGATCCTGAACGGGCGGCTGGAGGTTGAACGTCTCAACCTCGCCAAGGCCGATATTCTGCTGGAAACCGATGCCAAGGGGCAGGGCAATTGGGTGTTTATGCCCGAACCCTCCCCCTCGGCCCCGCAAGGCACGCCTGCCCCGGCGGCGGGCGGCGGCGGAAAAAGCGGCGGCGCGCTGCCGATCCTCAAGGAAGTGCTGATCACCGACAGCCGCATCGTCTACCGTAGCGGCAAGACCCAGCAGCGGCTCGATCTGACCCGCCTCAGCTTCGCCCTGCCCGATGCTGGCAAACCCGTGCCGGTGGCGGTGAAAGCGGTGCTGAACGATGCGCCGCTCGATCTGACCGGGGAAATCGGCGCGCTCACCAGCCTGATGAGCGCCGAGGGCGCCTATCCGGTGAAACTGAAGGGGCAGGTGGCGGGCCTCGATCTCGATGCCAGCGGCACGCTCGGCCTCGGCAAGCAGCAGGGCCAGGCGGACGGGACGCTGACGGTCAGCGGCGAATCGCTGACCGTGCTGAAGAAAGCCGCGCCGGGCTTCGGCATCAATGCCGCCGACTGGCCAGAGAAGCTGCCGAAATTCTCCCTGACCGCGCAAGGCGCGCTGGCGGGCGATAAGCTGACCCTAACCCGCGCCGTGCTGACCACGGGCAAGACGGAGGTGACGGCGACCGGTACGGTCGGCCTCAGCGGTCCCAGCTTCGGGCTGACACTGACGGCGCGCGCGCCGGATTTGCGATCTTTAGTCGGTAAGTTCCCTACTAATTTTGTTTATATCATGCCCGAAGCGGGGGCTTCGCTTACTGGTAAGTTGACGGGCACGACGACTGCGCCGCAATTGGCCGATCTGGTGCTGGATTGGGGCGCAACCCGCGTCACCGGGCGGTTGGGGGCCGATCTTGGCAGCCGCGTGCTGCGCGTGACCGCCGATCTCGCCAGCCCGGAAATCGATCTCTCGGCGTTCATTGGTAAGCCCCGTGTGGCCGCAGCTTCGGGCAGTTCGGGCGGCAGTGCCGCCCCGGCGAAATCGGGTGACGACCGGGTAATCCCGGATATGCCCGTCGATCTCACGGAGATTGCCCAGGCGCCGGTCGAAGGGGACGTTAAGCTGGCGGTGGCGCGGCTGAAGACCGGGCGCGGCGAAGTGAAGGATGTTTCGCTCGCCGTCGCCCTGCGGAACCGGCAATTCACCCTGCGCCCGCTGCGGCTAACCGCAGCAGACGGGAAGCTGGCCGCCGATGTGGTCATCGAACCGAGCGGCAAGCTGTGGATGACCGGCGAGGCGGCGGCGGTGGATACCGCGCAGCTTTCGGCCCTGTTGGGGGAGGAGCCGGTGCTGAAGACCAAGGCTGATCTGTCGTTCAAATTTTCGGCCGAAGGCAAGAACCTGCGCGCGCTCGCCGCCAGCCTCGACGGGTCGGTCGGGCTTGCGACGGGGCCGGGGCAGTTGGTCGGGTCGGCGGCGGAGGCGCTGTCGAGCAAATGGCTAACCTTCCTATCGCTGAAGCCCGCCGATGTGACGCAGATCAGTTGTTCGGTGGTGCGCACGCAGTTCGTGCGCGGGCAGGGCAGCGTGCAGCAATTGGCCCTGGATACGCCCGGCCTGACCGTGCGCGGCAGCGGCGGCCTGTCGCTGGCCAGCGAAACCCTCGACCTGCGCTTCGAACCGCACTTAGCCGAAGGCAATCCGGCCGCAGCGGCGGCAGTGCCCTTCCATGTACGTGGCAGTTTCGGCAAGCCCTCGGTCACACCCGATGCGGCGGCGACGGCGCGCACGGCGGTGGGCATCGCCCAGCAGCTTGGCGTTGGCGGGCAGAAGACGCAGGGCGCGCTCGGAATCGTCGGGGCGTTGCTCGGCCAGGGCAGCCAGGGCGGGCCGGTGCCGACAGCGGCGGTGCCCTGCGGCCAGCGCGTCGCCAGCACGCCGACCAATACCCAGGTGCCGGCGCAGCCGGGCCAAATCCCCAGCCAGCCGACCCAACCGGCGCAGAATGACCCCGCCGGGGCGATCAAAGGCCTGTTCAAGGGCCTGCTCGGCGGCTCGAAACAGTGAGACGGCATGAAGCGGTTCTATAAGGAAGCAACGGTATCAGCCCACGACAGCGGGTTTGGCGTCGCCCTCGACGGTAAGCCGGTCCGCACCCCCGGCGGTGCCGTTTTAAGCGTGCCGACCGAAAGCTTGGCGGCGGCGGTCGCGGCGGAATGGGCGGAGCAAACGGGGGAGGTGCGCCCACTGGGCATGCCGATGACCCGTTTGGTCCTCACCCAAATCGACCGGGTGGCGCCGCGCCGGGCAGAGGTGGCGGCGGAGCTGCTGGGCTATGCGGGCAGCGATCTTCTCTGCTACCGGGCCGAAGAAACCGCCTTGGCCGACCGGCAGAACACCCTCTGGAACCCGCTGCTCGATTGGCTCACCGCGCGCTACGGCGTTACCCTGGCGGTAACGGCGGGCTTGATGCCGGTGGCACAAGCGCCGGAGGCGCTGGCGCCGCTGGCCGAAAAACTCGCAACCCTCTCCGATGCCGACCTGACAGCGCTCGCCCTGGCCGCCCCGGCGGCGGGGTCTTTGGTGATCGGCCTCGCGTTTCTGGAGGGCCGCTTGAGCGCGGAGGAGGCTTTTGCCGTCAGCCAGCTCGACGAAACCTATCAGATCGAACAGTGGGGCGAAGATTACGAGGCCGCCGATCGTCGGGCCGACCTACTGCGCGAGTTTCAGGATATCGCCCGCTTCTTGGTCCTTACGCGGGGGTGAGGGGCAGTTCCATCACCCATTGCGGGCCAACCGGCCCCTCGCGGGTATGGCTGATGACGAACCCGGCGCGGGCATAGAGCCGCAGGGCGGTGTGATTGCGCTGGTTCACTGCCAGCACGATGCGCCGGGTATCGGGGAAGTGCCGTTGTACGAACCCTGGTACTCCCTGCATGGCCGCAAGCCCAATGCCGCGCCCTTGGCAGGCGGGATCGATGCTGAGCGAGGTGAGCGCCAGCGCCGCCGGGTCCGGCTCCGGTAGATATTTATCCCGATGCTCCCCCGCCGCCAGAAGGAAGAAGCCGATGGGGCGCCCCTCGTCCAGAACCGTCACGGGGAAGCGCTCGGTCTGCCGCGCCAGTTTTGGCAAAAGCTGGCTGGGCAGGCTGGTAAACTCCAACTGCTCCGGCGGCAGCGTCCAGGCCGTAAGGGCGGGGTGATGGTCAGGGATGGTGACCGTTAGCTCAATCACTCAGCAGATATCCTTGCCGATGGGCGAGCGGTTCGGTCCCGACGACTTTCGCCACCTGGAAACCGGGGCGGACATTGTGAGTATGGCGCATCACCAGAATGAACCCATCGGTGGTCGCGGTGATGGGCGTGCGCCCATGGGTCAGCGGGTTGACGATTTCGGCGACGAGATCGCCTTTCTTCACCCGATCCCCCAGGCCGACCTTATAGACCAGCACCCCCGGCACCGGCGCCACCAGCAGGTCGGACGCGGTCAGGTCGCTGGCGTCATTGATCAGTGCGGGCAATGGGCCAGGATCACCCGCCAGCACGCCGCGCCGTTGCAGGAAGCGGAACAGCGCCGCTGCATCCTGGGCCGCAAGCGCGTCGGTCACATCGCTTTCGCCGCGCAATTCGACCGTGGTGGCCAGGCAGGCGGGCGGAATCGGCTTATCGGGGAAGGCTTTCGCCAGATGCCACCAGGGGCCACCCAAAGCTTCATCCAGCGACGAACCGCCCGAGTCTTCGGCCAGCAGCGTGGCGTGCGATCCAAGGTCGGCTGCGAGGTCTTTGGCGTCCGGCCAAAGCGGTGTGCCGAGATAGAGGTGCATCAGCGCCCGCGTGTCGCAATGCAGATCAAGCGCGATATCGGCGTCGATGGCGTGCTTCATGATCGTCAGGCGCAAGTGGTCCATTTCCTTGACCGGCTGAAGGTCGGCCAGAATGGTCTTCATCGTCGCGCGGATCAGCGTCACATTGGCGGCGGCATTGTCGGTTAGCTGATGGCCGATGCGCTGTGCCACCTCCGGCCCCAGCACCGGATAGCCGCGATTGAAATTGCCGGCGCCGCCCATTTCGAAGCGCCCGAGGTGCGTGCCATTGACCCATTGCCCGAGGCCGATGGGATTGGTGAAGGGCACCAGAATAATCTCGCCCAGAATCTCGCCGCGCGCCGCCGCCGCATCCAGCAGCCGCCCGAGATGATCGCAGAGCAGCAGGCCCGGCAGTTCATCGGCGTGCAAGCCGGTATGAATATAGGCTTTTGGTCCCTGGCCCGGCGTACCGTAGTGCAGGGCGGTCCAGGTCCGCTGGGTGCCTAGCGAGGCTTCGGGGAGGGCGATTGTTTCCCGGCGGATCGGGGAGGGGGTCGGCATTTGGTCAAGCATCCCTTGGTTAGCCCGGGGGCGAAACCCAGGCGGGGGGAGCATAGCAACGGTAAAAGGGCGCTCCAAGCCTTGGCCCGAAGCGCCCCTGAAACAAAAGTTTCTGCTGAATTAAGGGCTTATTCCCTTAGTTCATGCGGATACCCGTGCCGTCGATCAGCAGAATCTTCGTCGTCGCGCCGTCGATGCCGAAATCATCGTCGTTGATCAGCATCAGGCGCCCGTCGCCCGCCAACGCCATGCCTTCGAGCTTCACCGGCGCTTCCGGGTAGGCTGCGGTATCGAAGCGGATGGTCTTCTTCAGCGCCTTCACGGCGGGAGCGTCGGAGGGCGTTGCTTCCAGCGACGGGGTAGTGGCGACATCATCCCAGGCCGACCCCAGAATATTACCGTCCGCCGTTAGCGCCACTTCGTAAAGCCGGGTGGTCTTTTCGGTGCGTTCCAGCACGACCAGCCGGTCGCCCGAGAGGGCCATGATTTCGGAAATGCGCACCGTGCTATTATTCGGGCTTTTTTCGCCCGGATAGGTCGCCACCGGGTCCATCGGATAGACCCATTCACCAACGATCTTGCCGCTCACCCGTTCCATCTTATACAGGCGCGCATTGGTAGCGGCCTGATAGGTCTTGGCGTCCGGGTTCGCCAGCGGGTTTTGCAGCAGGAAATAGAGGTGGGTTTCGTCCGGCGAGATGCTGAGCGACTCAATCCCCCGGTTTAGGCTGCGCTTGGTCAAGATCGCGGGCAGCGCGCCGATGGTTTCGTAATCGGCGGCGGCATAATCTTTCTCGGTTCCGGTCGGCACCAGGCGGCGTTGCAGGCGGCCTTCGGCATCGAACTGCATCAGGCTGGGGCCGTTTTCATCGCCGACCCACATCGTGCCATCCTTCAGCACGGCGAGGCCTTCCATATCGACGCCGTTCGGGTCTTGCTCCAGCTTCTTGCCGGTGCCGTCGAGCGGAATTTCGGTGGAGGCGACGGTCAGCGGGTTGAGCAGGCCAGAGGTTGGCTTGCCGCTTTTGGTTTTGGCGGGGGTGACGCCGACCAGCTTGAAGGTCTTGGTCGCCGGGTCGAGTTCGACCTGATAGAAGGACGGGCTATAGCCGGGGCGCGGATAAACGCGGCCATTCTTCGGTGCTTCCTTGCACAGCTCGTCCTTATTGGCGCCATAGCCGTCGAGATCGCCGCAGGCGATGTTCGGGCCGCGATCCGACAGGGTGAAGAAGCGGAACGGTGCGTCACCCTGGCGGCGGAACGCACCAGAGCCAATACCGATGGTCAGCGACATTTCCTTGGTCGACGTGCGCAGGGTATAGGGCGCGTCCTTCAGGGCCGGATCGGTCGAGGTGAAGACGGTGATGTCCACCTTCGGGGCAGTCTGCGGGGCCTGGGCTTGGGCGAGCGCGGCGAGCGAGAGACCACCGAGCAGCGCGGCGAGCGACAGAAGACGCATGATATTCCTCCTGCGGGAAACGGTTTTAGCCAAAAAGCGTCTTGTTCTAGCTGGGGAATATGACAGTCTGACGGGCATACCCCCCTTGCCGTGCGGCCTTGGACGCACCACGATAGGGGCATGCTGTTTCCGACGCCGCCCGCTCCCAAGCCGCAGCCGACCGTCGCCCGCCTGAAGCTGGTGGAGGCGATTGCCGATATTCCCGCTTTGGCTTGGGATGCCTGCGCGGGTGCCGCCAATCCTTTCGTCAGCCATGCCTTTTTGCACGCGATGGAAGCCAGCGGGTCGGTCTCCTCCCGCACCGGCTGGGTGCCCCGGCATCTCGTTGCGGAAGATACGGCGGGCCGCATCGTCGGCTGTGTGCCGCTATATTTGAAAGGCCATTCCTGGGGCGAATATGTCTTCGATCACGCCTGGGCCGATGCGTTCCAGCGGGCGGGCGGCAGCTATTATCCCAAACTTCAGGCGGCGGTGCCCTTTACCCCCGTACCAGGGCCGCGCCTGCTTGTGGCACCCGACGCGCCAGGGGAGACGCGGCAGCGCTTAGCGGAAGGTTTGGCTGAGGTAGCGGATCGGCTGGGCCTATCGTCAGTCCATGTCACGTTTGCCGAGGATGCGGATATCGATGCTTTGGTAGCTGCGGGGTTTCTGGTGCGTCATGGCTATCAGTTCCACTGGCATAATCGCGGCTATGGGCATTTCGACGATTTCCTGAACGATCTCGCCAGCCGCAAACGCAAGGCCCTGCGCAAAGAGCGGGAGGCGGTGGCAGCCAGCGGCCTGACCCTGCGCACGTTGGTTGGCGGGCAGATCGAACCGCGCCATTGGGATGCCTTCTACGATTTCTACCTCGCTACGGTCGATAAGCGCTGGGGGTCGGCCTATCTCACCCGGCCGTTTTTCGACCAGATCGCCGAGACGTTGGCGGAGAAGGTGGTTCTGATGGTGGCGGAGGAGGCGGGCGGTACGCCGGTGGCAGGGGCGCTGAACCTGCGTGGCGCCGATACGCTCTATGGCCGCAACTGGGGCGCCGTGGTCGATGTGCCCTTTCTGCACTTCGAACTTTGCTACTACCGCGCCCTTGATTACGCGATTGCCGAAGGGCTGCCGAAGGTCGAAGCCGGGGCGCAGGGGGAGCATAAATTGCAGCGCGGCTATGTGCCGGTGCGCACGCGGTCGGCCCATTGGATCGGGAATCCCAGCTTTCGCCGCGCCGTCGCTGGGTTTTTGGATAAGGAACGTCCGGCGGTGGCCGAGCAGATGGCGGAACTCCTGCCCTTATCGCCGTTCAAACGCGGGAACGACGGGCTGGATTCATCCGGCGGCTAGTGCCATAGTCGCCCCCTGATTTGGATTGTGCATTGCGTAAGGGATCAGCATGTCGTTCGGCACTTGGCTCTATACCCGGCGTCACGGCGAATTGGTCGGCGAAGACGAATTCGGCAACCGCTATTACCGCGAAAAAGGCGCCCCGCATGGGCGGGACGGCGGCAAGCGCTGGGTGATGTATAAGGGCGAGCCGGAAGCCTCCAAGGTTCCGCCGCATTGGCACCGTTGGCTGCATAAGACCACTGACGAGGTTCCGTCGAAGGATCTGAACCTGCGCCCGTGGCAAAAGCCGCATCTGCCGAACCTGACCGGCACCGATCTTGCCTATCGTCCGCCGGGCCATGTTCTGGCGGGCAACAAGCGCGAGAAGGCGACGGGCGATTACGAAGCCTGGACGCCGGACGCCTAAGGGGCGCAGGGATGCAACGGAATCTCGTGGAAACGCTGGTCGGGGCGGCGGTTTTGGCCGTGGCCCTCGGCTTCGGCTGGTACGCCTATTCCACGACCTCCATTCGGGGAACGCGCGGCGCCTATGAGCTGACCGCGCGGTTTGACCGGGCGGATGGGCTGGCCATCGGGACCGATGTGCGCGTCAGCGGCATCAAGGTCGGCTCGGTGACGGCGATCACCCTCGATCCGGCGACCTTCTTCGCCAATATCCGCTTCGCTCTGCGCTCGGACGTGAAACTGCCGGACGATACGGTGGCCGAAATCGCCGCCGAAGGGCTGCTGGGCGGGCGCTATTTGAACCTGAACCCTGGCAATGCCGATACGATTTTGGCGGCGGGGCAGGCCGTGAAGTACACGAAATCGTCAGCGGATTTCATGCAGATGATCGGCAAGTTCCTATTCTCGGCGACCGAGGATAAGGGCAAGACCGGGGCGGCCCCGGCGGCGGGTTCGACGCAGCCGTGAAACCCCTTCTGATGGCCGTGCCGCTCCTGCTACTCGCTGGGGCCGTTGTCGCGCAGCAGCCCTCACCGGCAAAACCCGCGCCGCAAGCCGCTGCCCCTCAACCGCCGCAAGCCCCGGCCGTGCCGGTTGCCGTGCTGCAAGGGCTGGATAAGGTCACGGCCCATGTGTCGAAGCTGACCGTGAAGGTTGGCGCGGCGGCAACCTTCGGCAGCCTAACCATCCATGTCGATGCCTGCGTGAAACGCCCGCCGGAGGAGCCGCCGGAAAGCGCCGCTTTTCTGCGCATCATCGACCGGCCACCGCCGGAGAGTGCGACTCAAAAGGCCGTGCCGACCCCGCAGGCCGATCCATTCGAAGCACTACTCGACCGTACGGTGTTTACGGGCTGGATGTTTGCGTCCTCCCCGGCGCTGCATCCGCTCGAACATCCGATTTTCGACGTCATTTTATTGGATTGCCGCCCGAACTAAGCGCGGCGGTCCGCCCCAAGAAGGGAAGCCCCATGCTGCGCCAAAGCGATTTTCCGGCCCCGCCCCACGCCGCCCCGAAGCCTTTCACCCATCCCGATGGGCGGCCCGATCCCTGGGCGTGGTTGCGCGATCCGGCCTATCCTGAGGTGACGGACCCCGCAATCCTTCAGTATCTGACCGACGAAAACGCCTATGTGGAAACCATACTGGGCGGGCCGGGGGATCGGCGGGCGGATTTGCTGGCCGAGCTTAAAAGCCGGGTGATCGAGGACGAGCGCACGCCCCCAGACTGGGACCACGGCGTCTGGCTGTGGGGCCGTTTCCAGCCCGGTCAACAATATAGCCAGACCTGCCTTGCCGAAACGCTGGACGACGCGAAAGCCAATCGCGGCACGGTGATCTTCGATCAGAACGAACGGGCGGCGGGCCAGCCATATTACGCCCTGCGTGGCCTCGCCCTATCGCCGAACCGGCGCTATCTGGCGGTCTTGGAAGATACCGACGGGTCCGAACGGTTGGTGCTGCGGGTGAAGGATCTATCGACTGGCGCCTTTCTGCCCGTCGAGATCGGCGACTGTACCTATGGCCTGGAATGGTCGAACGACAGCGCCCGGATTTTCTATGTGAAGCAGGACGTACAGCAGCGCCCGCGCTGGGTCTACGCCCATCAGTTGGGAAGCGATCCGGCCACTGATGCGCTGATGTACCACGAGGCCGACCCGACCTTCTATCTGGGGATCGAACGGGCGCCGAGCGGGCGATATCTGTTCATTTCGGTCGCCCAGAAGACGGCCTCGGAACAATGGGCGCTTGATCTGGACGATGCGGCGGCGCAGCCCGTCTGCCTCAATCCGCGCCGGGCAAACCATGAATATGCCGCCTTCGACCGCAATGGCGAATGGCTGATCCTGACCAACGACCGTCACGCCAATTTCCGCGTCGTCCGGGCGCCGCTCGACCAGCCGGGGGAAGCGGCGTGGCAGGAAGTGGTGCCGCCGTCCGATGCTGTTTTCATCGAAAGCATCGGCGGGGCGGCGGGCTTCTGGTATCTTAGCGAACGCACCGACGAAGCCCGCAAGCGGGTTCGCATCGTCTCCGGCGGGCAGGAAAACGCCGACCGGGCGGAGGAAGTGGCCTTCCCCGATGCCGCCTATGCCCTTTGGGTGCTCGACGGTACTGACTGGCAGCGCGGCACCTTGCGCCTGCGCTATGAAACGCTGGCCCGGCCCAAGACCTATTTCGACTATCACATTGCCGAACGGCGGCTGGAGGTAATCCAGCAAACGACCATCCCCGGTGGCCATGATCCCGAGGCCTATATCGTCGAACGCTTATGGGCACCCGCCCCGGATGGGGAGCGGGTACCGCTCTCGGTCGTGCGCCGGAAAGATGTGCCGGTGGATGGTTCGGCACCGCTGCTGCTCTACGGTTATGGCTCCTATGGCGCCAGCATGGACGCCGCCTTCAGCGCTAATCGGCTAAGCCTGCTCAAGCGCGGCTTCGTGTACGCCCTAGCCCATATTCGCGGCGGGGAAGAGCGGGGGCGGCGCTGGTATGAAGACGGTAAGTTCCTGAATAAGAAAAACACCTTCACCGATTTCATTGCGGCAGCGGAGCAACTGATTGCGGCGGGCTATACGGCGAAGGGCCGGATCGCCTGCATGGGCGGCAGTGCTGGGGGCCTCTTGATGGGGGCCGTGCTGAACCTGCGCCCGGACCTTTGGGGCGCGTCAGTCGCCCAGGTGCCCTTCGTCGATGTGCTTTCGACGATGCTCGACGACAGCCTGCCGCTGACGGCCTTCGAGTATGAGGAATGGGGTAATCCCAACGATCCCGTCTATTACGCGTATATGCAGAGCTATAGCCCCTATGATCAGGTTTCGGCCCAGGCCTATCCGCCGATCTTGATCACGGCGGGCCTGTCCGATCCGCGCGTGACCTATTGGGAACCGGCGAAATGGGCCGCGAAACTGCGCGCGACCAAGACGGGGGACGCGGTGCTGCTGCTACGCACGGAAATGAGCGCCGGGCACGGCGGCGCCTCGGGCCGCTATAAGGCCTTGGAAGAAATCGCCGAAACCTATGCGTTCATTTTCCGGGCGCTCGGGATTGCCGTCTAATGCAGGCGGTTCGGGTGCGGATTTTTGGGCAGGTCCAGGGTGTCGGCTATCGCCAGTGGGTGGAGGTGACGGCGCGGGCAAATGGTCTGACAGGTTGGGTGCGCAATCGCGCCGATGGCAGCGTCGAGGCTATTTTTCAGGGAACGGTTGTGCAGGTGCAGCAAATTGTTGCAGACTGTCGGCGCGGGCCGATTTCAGCACGGGTCAGCCATGTCGAAAGCGAAGAGGTTTCTTTTGATCCCGCGCTTGCAGCATCCTTCGTTCGTCTATCAACTGTTTAGTAACTGACTCTGTCGTCATATTGAATTTGGCACCTTGTCGGTCGAGAGTGCCGCACTCTCTCTATCCGGCCACACGGATGCCATCGGGAAGGGATTACGGGAATGTTCCTCTATCAAGCGTATAATGCTCAGCAGGCTGCGATGGAGCCGGTGCGCTGGCTGGCGAACGAGGTGCGGACCTTTGCGGGGCGCGCTGGGATTTCTTCCACTTTCTCTAACCCGCTAATCGATGCGTTCACGGCCGCCTGCGACGTGGTAGCCGACGCCAAACCGGAACACGACCGGCCCGATTACGGCATCCGCACGGTGCCGGTCGATGGTCATCTGGTTGCGGTGGAAGAGGAAGTTGTGCTGCGCAAGCCCTTCTGCGATCTGCTGCACTTCAAAAAGCCGGGCGTGGGCAACCAGCCGCGCGTGCTGATCATCGCGCCGATGTCGGGCCATTTTTCCACGCTGCTGCGCGGCACCATCGAAATGCTGCTGCAACAGCATGATGTTTATGTGACCGACTGGATCAACGCCCGCAATGTCCCGCTGTGGCAGGGGCGCTTCGATCTTGATAATTTCATCGATTATACCATCGAGTTTCTGCGCTTCTTGGGGCCTGATGTGACGGCGGTGGCCGTCTGTCAGCCCGCGGTGCCGCTGCTGGTTGCCGTCTCGGCGATGGCGCAGATGAGCGATCCGCAGCAGCCCAAGGCAATGGTGCTGATGGGCGGGCCGCTCGATACCCGCGTTAGCCCGACTAAAGTGAACGAGTTCGCGCAGTCTGGGTCGATCGATACCATTAAGCAGATGGTCATCACTCACGTGCCGCCGCCCTATGCGGGGATGATGCGCGCCGTCTATCCGGGCTTCTTGCAGCTTTCGGGCTTCATGAGCATGAACATCGGTCGCCACGTGCGCGCCCATCTCGATATGTTCCGCAATCTGGTGAAGGGCGACGGCGAAAGCGTCGCCTCGACCAAGAAATTCTATAAGGAATATCTGACGGTTATGGATATGCCGGCGGATTTCTACCTGCAAACCCTGAAGGCGGTGTTCCAGAACTACGATCTGCCGCTAGGCAAGTTCAAATATCGGGACATGCTGATCACCCCCTCGGCCATCGAAAAGACGGCGTTGATGACGGTGGAAGGCGCCGACGACGATATTTGCGGCCCGGGCCAGACCCAGGCGGCGCATATTCTGTGCTCCGGCATTCCGTCGGATCGGCGGATCGACTATGTGCAACAGGGTGTTGGCCATTACGGCGTATTCAATGGCCGCAAGTTCCGCGAACAGATCGCCCCGCGCATCGCCAGCTTTATCCAGTCTGCCTAAAGCTTGCACGCCTCTCGGCCGGGATCGGAAAAAATTGCCGATCCCTGCGCAGGTTTTGCCGACCACCGCCCGTAAAGAAGGGCAGACGGTCGATGAGAGAGGCTGGTTCTGAATGGTTCTTTCGGCGTTTGGCCGAGCCTGGCCGCGTTTCGGGAAATCCGACGCGCGGCCAGAGCATCCCGCCGGGTCGGCGGCAGCGCAGCGGTTCGCCCGGATTGCCGAGGGGGACGCGCGGGCATTCCGTGAGTTGGTGGCGGAGCAGACGCCCCGGCTGACGCGCCTTGCCACCCGGCTGCTCGGCAATCAAGCCGATGCCGAGGAGGTGGTTCAGGAAGCCCTGCTGAAGGTCTGGACCAAGGCGGCGCTGTGGGATGCCACGCGCGGCCAGCCGGAAACCTGGATCTACACGATCTGCACCAATCTCTGTCTCGACCGGTTGCGGCGCCCGAAACCAACGGTGCCTTGGGCGGAGGATTTCGACCCCCCCGACCCAAGCCCGATGGCGGATGCCGGTCTTGAAACCCAAGCGCGCGACCGGCAGGTCGCCGCTGCCATCGCCGCGCTGCCCGACCGGCAGCGGGCCGCCGTTGTGCTGACCTATCAGGAAGGGTTGAGTAACGCGGTGGTGGCGGAGCATCTCGGCGTTTCGGTCTCGGCGTTAGAAGCGCTGCTGGTCCGGGCGCGCCGCACGCTTCGCACGCATCTTTTATCTTGGCTAGAGGAGGGGGAAGCAGAATGACGGATCCATCCAAAGACACGCTTGGCGCCTTGTTACGGAACGCCGCCCCGCCGACGCCCGATACAAGCGCGCTTGAGGCGCGGATCATCGCCACCGCCGAACGGATCGTGCCGATGCGGGCGCCATTGCCGCGCCGCCCTTGGCTGCTGCCCGCCGCCGCGCTGGCCGCTAGCCTGCTGCTGGGGCTGATGACCGGCTATGCCCTGACCCCTGGAACCGAGGCGCCCGGCAGCCTGCCGCTATTGGCAGCCCTGACCCCCGGCCATGCCGAACTTTTGTCCGGCTGGTTCGGCTACCTCTAAAAAACCGGGCTGAGCGGCCCCGCTGGAGTTTCGCAGAATGCGCCCTTGGCTAAAAATCTCCCTTATTGCCTCGCTGGCCGGGAATCTTTTCCTCGGTGGCGTGCTGGTCGGCGGTGGCTTACGCCCGCCGATGAAGCCGCCCTTTGGGCCCCCGTTTGGGGAGCAGTTCGAAAAGCAGCTTGCCACCCTATCCACACGCGATCAGGCCATCCTGCGCACCGTCTTGGATGGGCCGGACGGCAAGGTGCGGAAAGATTTCGAAGCAATCGA
Source organism: Elstera cyanobacteriorum (assembly GCF_002251735.1). Lineage (NCBI taxonomy): Bacteria > Pseudomonadati > Pseudomonadota > Alphaproteobacteria > Rhodospirillales > Rhodospirillaceae > Elstera > Elstera cyanobacteriorum. The sequence goes on from NZ_NOXS01000028.1 coordinate 36,700, forward strand.
CGTTTTGCGTCGGCGCTCGGTCGAGGCTTTGCAGTCCGACCCCTTCGACCCGGCGGCGTTTCGGGCGGTTTTCGAGGCGATGGAACTGCATTTTCAATCGTTGGGGCGGGAGCGCTTGGACAGCGTCGTCGCGGCCGCCGAAAAACTATCGCCGGAAGGCCGCAAGGTTCTGGCCGAATTCGGGCGCGGCCCCATGCCGCCCCCGCCGCCGCATCCGCGCTAAGACCAAGCCTGAGGGTGGTACCGCAGGCTTGGACCGGCGCGACTGCGCCGCGCGCTTTTTAGCGCGGAAGGCAAGGGTTTCAGCGAAACCCGCCCGCCGTTTGAGGGCTGTCTTGATCACTTGAGATCAAGACATTTGAAAATGACGGTATTACGCGACGCAGGGTCTGCCGTGGGGGGCCGTACTAGAAGTACCGACAGAAAGTCGGCCCCATCATCCCATTTTCTGAGGTAGACCCATGGTTTCCAGCATTGGAAGCGGCGGCTATAGCGTATCCGCGTTTCAGCCGCCCAGCCGCAAGGATATTTTCAGCCGGGCCGACGCCAATGGCGACGGTAAGTTGGATACGAGCGAGATCGAAGCCGATCTTGCCGCCAACGCCCCCAAGGACGGGCCGCAGGGCGTTTCCGGTAAGACCCCGCCGAGTGCGGCGGATATTGTTTCGCAGCTCGATACGGATGGCGACGGGTCCGTTAGCCAGGCCGAGTTCGAAGCCGCCCCGCCGCCGCCCAAGGGCGGTAAATTCTCCCCCGATACCGCCTCCACGCTGCTATCGGCCCAGGAAGAAAGCACGCAAGCGCTGCTGAAACTGTTGGAAAAAGCCGACAGCAACGGCGATGGCGATCTGACGGAGCAGGAGTTTACCTCCTTCCTGAAGGACGCGACGTCGACCGAAGCCTCCGAAACTGACGATACGGCGGATGCGTTCACCAAGGCGGTGGCCGATCTGTTCACCAACCTCGATGTTAACGGCGATGGCGTGGTGAATAGCCTCGACTTCCAGTCGAGCAATACGAATACGTCGTCGAAAAACGACAGTACGACCTCCCTGGTCGCCTGACCGTAATTTTTCCGCATTTCGCTTCGATACTGTCTCCCAGGGGCCGATGCCTTTGGGGGAAGACCGCCCCCTTTGCGCCTTGAAAGGGGGCGGTTTTCTTTTCGCCCCTCTCGGTCCGATATGGAAGGAGGGACAGATGGTTCTGCCACTCAACCCACTGGGGGCTTTCTCCCCCGTTCAATCCATCCCGGCCCGCGCCGATCTGGCGCCGACCGCGCCAGTGCCGCCGATTGCAGGACTGCGCCAACCGGGGGCTGATGCCTCCAACGCCGGGGTTTCTCAACCCACCCTAAACCGTTCGGCGGGTGCCCCGCTGAGCTGGGGCGGGTTTCAGGCGGTGCTGGCGGCGGCGACGGAAAGCCCCTCGACGCCCCCCGTGCAGTCTGAAGCGCCGGTTCGTGGATGGGTTTCGCCAGCGCAGGCGGAGCAAGCGCCCGCCAATCGCATTATCGGCTATTCCGCTCTGTCGCGCGCCGCGCCGGAAGCAACCCCGGCGGGGCAGATGATTTCGACCCTCGCCTAAAAATTAGAATCTGCCGCGCAGGGACCGATCACGCCGCCCGTATCACGGAAGAGGTAATGCGTTTACCGTGACGGGGGGGACGAATGGTTTCTGCACTCGGTAGCCTGTCGGGCGTATCTGCGGTTCGGCCGGTCACCCCGGTAGCCGGGGCAGCGGCGTCGGCAGACGAGGCGTCGGCCCCCGTCACCGCAGGCGCAGCCCAAACTGGGGCGAGCGGTGGCCGGGCGGGACAGGCCTTAGACGCTGGGTCCGCCCGCACCGTTCTGGCGGCGCAAGAACAGAGCGGCGGCGCGCGCCCTGCCGGGGGGGGCGGACCAACCGGACCTTCCGCTTCCAGCAGTTCATCTTCTGACACGCTGACCCCGCTGGAAGAACTCTTAGATACCAATGGCGACGGGGTGATCGATTGGCGCGACTATGTGTCGAGCGAGGATGCCGGCGCGATCGAGACCCCCAGCGTGACCGGTTATACTTCCACCGGCGGCGCGGTTACGGCGTCCTTCAGCTCTGGGAAAGCTGTTTCCCTGACCGTTTAGCGCGGTGGCCCGTAGAGCGTGAGGTCGAAGGGCACGGCCTTGGCTAACGGCAGTGGGCGCACCGGCAGCACCAGCCGGGCGAGAGGGACCAAGCGGCCGTCGGCGCGGGCATGGGCCAGCGCAGGGGCGCGGGCGAGCGTGGCCTCGGCGATCTCCGTCTGCACTAAGGCATAGGTCACGCGGAAATTGGGATCGCGCAGGGCGGCGGGTTCGAACACGCTGACCTGTGGCGGCGCCCAGGAGGGGAGCGCGTGCAAGAATTCCCGCTCCGGGAAATCCCGCCGCAGGGCCAGCCAGGCGCGTTGATCGGCGGCAATCGGCCCCGGCGCGGTTAGATAGGGTTTCAACAGCGGGCCGAGGGCGGCGCCATCGCGCCCATCGGCTTGCAGCAGACCGACCGTGCCCATCAGCGCCAGCATGGCGACCCCGCCCAGGGTTCCCGCTGCGAGGCCGAGGTGGGCGAGCCGTTTCAACGGGCCGGGCTGACTGGCCCAGACAGCGATAAGGCATAGCAGCAGCGCGACCGCCACGCCGAGTAACCTTGGATTGAACGGGAAGATCAGCGCGGGCAGGGCGACCAGAGCAATGGCCCCGGCCCAAGCGCGTTTCCCCGGCAGCAGCAGCGTTCCGACGAGGCCCAGGATCAACGCCAGAGTTTCCGGCAGGGTTTCGCGCTGGCCCTGCCAGAAGGCGGCATCGGCGAAGCGGTGCAGCAGTTCGGCGGTCCCATAGTTCTGCGCACCGTTCGACAGAATTTGCGCGGCGAATTCCTGCGGATAGCGTCCGACATAGAGGAGGAAGGGCGCGGCGGCGATTAGAAAGCCCAGCGCAGTTCCCGGCAGGGTCCGCAGGCTGGGGCGGGTGGGAAACACCCGCAGCGCGCCGGTTTCGATCAAGAGGGCGGCAAGCCCCACGAAGGGCGCCGTCGGGTAATAGGCCAGCCCAGCGATGCCGACCAGGGCGCCGCGTCCCACGGCGGCTAAAGTCCCCGGCACCGGCACCAGGGCGAGAAAGCCGAAAAAGGCCGCCAGCACGGCACCTTCGTAACGGACATAGAGGGCGCCGCGTAAAATCGTCTGCGCGGCGAAGACGCTGAGCGCCGCCAAGCCTGCCGCCGTTGGCCCAGCCCCCGCGCGGCGGGCGACGGTATAAACCAGGGTGGAGGCGAGCAGCATCAGCACCACGCTCGGCAGGCCCACGGCTTGCGCCGAAACCCCAAAAACGGCCAGGGACGCCGCTTGCAGCAGCATGATTACCGGCGGCAGAAAATCGGCGGTGGCGCTGCCGACGAGATCGGGGTGGATCAGCCGCTTCGGCGTGCCGGTGGCGATAAACTGATAGGCGCTTTCGGTAAACCAAATCTCGTCGCCCGTCATGGCGGCCGGATAGAGACCGGCGCGCAGAACCAGGACGAGCGCGGCGATCCCCCAGGCGATCAAGAGCCACAGCGGCGGGCGGGTGGGCGATAGGTTCATCGGAAGGGCCTCTACTGCGACGCAGGCCGCTCCAACCACCGTGGGAACAGCCGTTTCAGCAGCTTATAGGATGGCGGCACCAGCATGACCACCATCGTGATGCGCACGATGTGATGGGCTGCGACATAGGCGGTATCGCCGCCGAGGTACAGGGCGATCAGGCTCATTTCCGCAAGGCCACCGGGGGCGAAGGCCAGTAAGGCGGAATTGAACGGCAGCCCGGTCATCCAATGAACGATCCCGGCGACGGCAACGCAGATCGCTACCATTACCAGGGTCAACACAAAAGCAATGCCGAAGGTCCGGGCGAAGAAGCGCACGGGGGTATTGCGAAAGCGCGCCCCCAGGCTGGCGCCGATGATCGTTTGCGCCGTCGCCACCAACAGCGCGGGCGGGCTGGATTGGGTCAGACCGCTGAGGTGCGCCGCAGCCGACAGCAGCATCGCCCCGGTCAACTGCGGCGCGGGCAGGCGGCAGAGGCGGGCGAACGGATAGCCGCACAGCGCGCAAACGCCGAGGATCACAAGATCGACCATCGGCGGCCAACTGCTGAACGAAAGGCTGATGCTCGGGCTGATATAGCCGGTAGTGAAGCGGAACCAGAAAGGCAGGATCAGCACGACGATGACGATGCGCAAGGCGTGCAGCATCGACAGGCGCTTTTCATCGCCGCCCTCCGCGCCACCGATCATCGTCATTTCCATCAGCCCGCCGGGGACCGAGGCGAAATACGAGGTAACGGCATCGAGCTTGGCCCAGCGCTGCATCACCAGCTTGCCCAGCCAGACGGTGACGGCAATCAACGGGACCAGCCAGATCAGCGAAACCGTCCAAGCGCCGAGATGCTGGATAATATCGGGGCGGAAAGCGCTGCCCAGCATCACCCCAAGGATAGAGACCATCGCCACCCGCAGCTTCGGCATCGCCCGCACATTTGCCCCGGCGACGGCGGCAATCGTCACCGCGACCAGCGCGCCGATCATGAAAGCCAGCGGAAAGTGCAATTGATAAAAGAGAATGCCGCCCATCGTGCCCAAGGCGAGGGTCAGGCTGCTGCGCTTGATAATCTCGGACCGGCTTGGCGCGGGGCGGGGCGCGGTCATTGGGCGCGGATGGGATGTCCGGGTTGGGCCGGATCGGTCAATTTGTCACACATGCGCCTATCCTGGCATGGCACTGCGACTGCGACCAATTCCAAAGCTGCACGGCGGCTATGGCAGAAACTGTTCCTTCAGGATGCGCTCTTCCAGCGTGTGATCCGGGTCGAACAGCAGGGTCAGGCCGAGGCTGCGGTCTTCCCGCACCTCCACCTTCACCACGTCGCGCACTTCGGTGTAATCGGCAACCGCGCTGACGGGCCGCTTATCGGCTTCTAGAATCTCGAAGGTAACGGCGGCGGTATGGGGCAGCAGCGCGCCGCGCCAGCGCCGGGGCCGGAAGGGGCTGATCGGGGTCAAGGCCAGCACGCCCGCACCCAGCGGCACGATCGGGCCATGCGCCGAGAGATTATAGGCGGTGCTTCCGGCCGGGGTGGCGATCAGCAGCCCGTCGCAAATCAACTCCGGCAGCCGTTCGACCCCATCGATGGAAACGCGGAGCTTGGCTGCTTGGCGCGTTTGCCGCAGCAGGGAGACTTCGTTAATTGCCAGCGCGTCGCGCGTGCTGCCGTCGCGCCGGATCGTCCGCATGCGCAACGGGTGCAGGGTCACCTGCTGGGCGCTGGCAATCCGCTGGCGCAGTTTGCTGTCGTGATACTCGTTCAGCAGAAAGCCGATGGAGCCGCGGTTCATCCCATAGATCGGGATATTGCGGTCAAGGTTACTGTGCAGGGTTTCCAGCATCAGCCCATCGCCGCCGAGGGCGACGACGACATCGGCGTCCCACGGGTCGGCCTGACCGTATTTTTCGGTCAGGCGGGCGAGCGCGTCCTGCGCCGGGTCGGCATCAGAAGCGACGAAGGCAAGCCGGAGCTGGCTTGGGTCGGACGGAGGAAAGGTCATGAAAACTCTCAGCCGCCCGTCACGCTCATATGCCGGGGCACGGCGGGGGCAGTATGATCGCGGTCGATGATGAAATCATGACCCTTGGGCTTGCGGGCGATGGCCGCGCGCACGGCCTGTTGTACCCCGGCGTCGTCGCGCCCATCGCGCAAGGGGGCGCGCAGGTCGGCGGCATCCTCCTGCCCCAGGCACATGTAGAGCGTGCCGGTGCAGGTCAGGCGCACGCGGTTGCAGCTTTCGCAAAAATTATGCGTCAGCGGGGTGATGAACCCCAAGCGCTGCCCGGTTTCGCCTACGCGCCAATAGCGCGCCGGGCCGCCGGTGCGATAATCGGTCTCGGTCAGCGTCCAGCGGTCCATCAGATCGGCGCGGACACGGCTGAGCGGTAAATATTGATCCAGGCGCATCTCGCCGCCGATCTCGCCCATCGGCATAACTTCGATGAAGACCAGATCGAAGCCTTCGGCGCCGCACCAGGCGATCATCCGGTCGAATTCATCCTCGTTCACGCCTTTGAGGGCGACGGCATTGATCTTAACCGCGATGCCCGCCGCCTTTGCCGCCGCGATCCCTTCAAGCACCGGGCCGAGCTTGCCCCAGCGCGTGAGGGCGGTGAATTTATCCGCGTCGAGCGTATCGAGCGAGACATTGATGCGCTTCACCCCGGCCTTGGCCAGACCTTCGGCATATTTCACCAACTGCGAGCCGTTGGTGGTCAGGGTCAATTCGTCCAGCCCTTGGCCGATCTGCGCGCCCAAGCGGTCGATCAACTGCATCACATTCCGCCGCACCAGCGGCTCGCCGCCCGTCAGGCGAATCTTGCGGGTGCCGAGGGCGATGAAGCTGCCCGCCAGCCGCTCCAATTCCTCCAGGGTCAGCAGATCGGCTTTCGGCAGAAAGCTCATATCTTCCGCCATGCAATAGACGCAGCGGAAGTCGCAGCGATCTGTTACGGAAATGCGCAAGTAGGTGATCGCGCGCCCGAACGGGTCGATCAAAGGGGCGGGGGCTTGGTGAACGGCGTCAAGCATGCGTCTAATATAGGCACGCTTGAGCGCAGGAACAGAGGGAATCGTCAGACGGATGCGGATCGCCACGGTCATTCTGGCAGGCGGGGCAGGGGTGCGGATCGGTGGGGATAAACCCTTGCGCCTGCTGGGCGGGCGGCCGCTGATTGCGCATGTAACAGATCGTTGTGCCGCGCCGATCTGGATCAATGCCGCCGATCCCCGTCTTGCCGACTATGGACCGCTGGTCCCCGATCTGGCCGCGCCGGGGGAAGGGCCGCTGGTGGGGGTATGGTCGGTGTTGCGCCGGGCCGAGGCTGAGGGGGTCGACGCTGTGCTGACGGTACCCGCCGATACACCGTTTCTGCCCCGCGATCTTGGCGAACGGCTGCTGGCCGCGCTGGGGGATCGGGCGGCGGCGGTGGCGGTCACACCGGACGGCTGGCAACCTGCCTGTGCGGTCTGGCGGCGCGGTCTGGCGCCTGTGATCGCCGATTTTTTGGCAGCGGGGCGCTGGTCGCTCGCTGGGGCTTTGCGCGCGGTGGGGGCTGTGCCCCTTGCTTTTTCGGCCGACGAAGCGCCGCTGTTTTTCAACATCAACACCCCCGCCGATTTGGCGGAAGCAGAGGAGAGGCTGGATCATGGGCAAGACTGAGGGGACACCGCTGCGGGTGATCGTGGCCGGGGCGAGCGGTTGGGTCGGCCGGGAGCTTATCCAGGCGATCCATGCCGCCCCCGATCTGGTGCTGACGGGCGCGGTGGCGCGCGGCATCTGCGGGCAGGACGCGGGAACGGTAGCCGGTTTGCCCGATCCTCTCGGCGTCACCATCCGCGCGACGGTGACGGAGGCGTTGGACGCCGGGGCCGATGTGCTGGTCGATTACACCAAGCCGCAAGCCGTGCGCGCCCATGTGTCCGCCGCGCTGAATGCGGGGGTATCGGCGGTGATCGGCACCTCCGGCCTAACGGCGCAAGATTATTTCGAGATCGACGCGATGGCCCGCGCCCGGTCGCTCGGGGTGGCCGCCGCTGGGAATTTCTCCGTCACCGCGATGCTGCTCAAGCGCTTTTCGCTGATGGCGGCGCAATATGTCGGCGATGTCGAGATCATCGATTATGCCGGACCGCAGAAGCCGGATGTGCCGAGCGGCACGGCGCGCGAGCTGGCGGAAGCGCTCGACAATGCCCGGCAACTGCCGCCGACGGCCAAACCCGTCGCCGATATTTTGGGGCCGCAGGAAGCGCGCGGCGCCGTCATCGGATCCGTCCCCGTGCATTCTGTAAGGCTGCCATCCTATGTGCTGTCCTGCGAAACCCATTTCGGTCTGGCAGGCGAACGGCTGACGATCCGGCACGATGCGGGCACCTCCGCCGCGCCCTATGTCGCCGGAACGCTGCTGGCCATTCGCAAGGTCCGGAGCTTCTTCGGGCTGCGCCGGGGGCTTGACGGGATTCTGGACGCCTAGGCCGGGAAGCCCTATACACCGCAGGATCATGCGGATTTTGTTCATCACCGCCACCCGTCTCGGCGATGCGGTTCTGTCCACCGGCGTGCTCGGCGCGCTGCTGGCGGCGCATCCCGGCGCGCGGGTGACGGTGGCGGGCGGACCGGTCGCGGCAAGCCTATTTGCCGATGTTCCGGGGCTGGATGAGTTTATTCCGATGCCCAAGCAGAAGCGTGGCGGCCATTGGTTTTCCCTGTGGAAGCGCGTGGTTGGCCGTCGCTGGGACCGGGTGATCGACCTGCGCGGCTCCCTGATCGGCTATTGCCTGCGCGCGGGCCGGGTGCAGCGCTGGGGAACGCCGGGGACGCACGGTCACCGGGTCGAACAACTTGCCGCATGCTTCGGTTTCGATCCTATTCCCGCCCCGCGCCTGTGGATCGGCGAGGAAAGCCGACAGGCGGTTCAGACGTGGCTGAAGCCCGACCACCGGCCGCTGCTGGTGCTCGGTCCGACCGCCAATTTCATCGGCAAACAATGGCCGCTGGAGCGCTTCGCCGAACTGGCGCGGGCCCTGATCCAGCCGGGCGGGGCCTTGGCGGGGGCGCGGGTGCTATTGGTTGGCGCGCCTGCCGAACGTCCTGCTGCCGATCCGTTGTTCGCGGCCCTGCCGGAAGCGGAAGATGGCTTTGCGCTCGGTGATCTACGCCGGGTTGGCGCCGTGCTGGAAGCGGCCCGGCTGTATATCGGCAATGACAGCGGGTTGATGCACTTGGCCGCTGCCGCTGGGGTGCCGACGCTCGGGCTGTTCGGCCCCAGCCCGCCCGATCTCTACGGCCCCTGGTCCGGCCTCGGGCCGACGGCCTCTGTAGCGACCGACCGGCCCTATCCGGCCCATTGGGAGCGGCTGAAGCAGGACCCCGGTTTCGTCGAACATATGATGGATGATTTGCCCGTGGCGCGCGCCTTGGCCGCTGCCGAAAACCTGCTGGCACGGGGCCGCTGATGGCGCAGATTCTGATCACCGACGATGGCGTGTCTTTCGATGGCACCAGCCCCGATACCGGCCCCCTCGGCGGGGCAGAGGCTGCGGTTGTCGGCTTGGCCGAAGCCTTAGCCGCGCGCGGGCATGTGGTGACGGCGCTGACCCGCTGTTCCGCCCCCGTAACGGTACGCGGCGTTCACTGGCAGCCGATTGCCGGGGGCATCCCGGACGGGGCCGATCTTTACATCGCCAATCGCTCCCATCATCTGATCGCCGCCTGCCCGCAGGCGAAACGCCGGATGTTCTGGATTCACAATCCGGCGGGTTATCTGCTGAAGCCGCGCTACCTGTGGCCCTTGTGGCGGACCAAGCCGGTGATCGTGTTTTCCGGGGTCTATCACGCCAGCACCTATCCGGCGTGGGCGCCGTCAGGCGGGCGGAAGATCGTGCCCTATGGGCTGCCGGAAGTGTTCCGCGCCGATAAAACCGAACGTCCGCCGCCCGCGCCGGTAGCGGTTTTCACCTCCAATCCCTTGCGCGGGCTGGAAGCCCTGCTCGACCTATGGGCGACGCGCATTCACCCCGTCATGCCCGAAGCGCGGTTTCTGATCCACGCCGGACTCGGTACCTATCGCGGCGGTGCTGACCGGCACCGGGTGGCCATCGAAGCGGCTTTGGCGAAGGCCGATAGTCTTGCCGACAAGGGCGTGATCCGCCGCGACCCGCTGCCGCGTGCGGAACTGATCCCGGTGCTGAAAGCCGCCCGGCTGATGTTCTATGCCGGGGATGTGGGCGAAACCTTCTGCCTCGCGGTGGCCGAAGCCCAGGCGCTCGGCCTGCCCGCCGTGGTCCGGCCCATCGGGTCGCTGGCGGAGCGGGTGCGCGACGGGCAGACCGGCTTCGTCGCCCAAGATGATACCGCGATGGCGGCGCGGGCGCTCGATCTGTTGCGGGACGATGCGCTCTGGTCCGCCCAACACCGTGCAGCCTTGGCGGACCAAGGAAATTGGGGCTGGGATCAAGCCGCTGCCGAAATCGAAACCCTATTGGGGCACGGCTAATGCGGTTGCTGCAAGCGATGGCCGGGGCCAAGCACGGCGGGGCGGAGGCGTTTTTCGAGCGGCTCGCGATCGCCTTCACCGAAGCCGGGGTCGATCAACGTCTGGTGATTCGGCCCGACACGGCGCGGGAAGCGCGGTTGCGCCAGGGCGGCGTTACCGTGGAAACCCTGCCGTTCGGCGGTTTCTTCGATCTTTCGACCGGGCGCGGCCTCGCCCGGTTGGCGCGCGAGGCCGATATTCTGCTGACCTGGATGAACCGCGCGACGCGCTTTGCCCGTCCCACGGCGCGCACTCGCTTGGTGGCGCGCCTGGGCGGCTATTACGATCCGAAATACTATCGCCGCTGCGATTATCTGGTCGGTAATACCGAGGATATTTGCCGCTGGCTGCGCGACCAAGGGTTCCCAGCGGATCGCGTAATCTATCTGCCGAATTTCGTCGAACCGCAGAATGCTGCACCGCTGCCGCGCGAAGCGCTGACCGATCGCGCCGGGCCGCTGCTGCTGATGCTGGGGCGGCTGCACACGAATAAAGCCTTCGATGTGGCGCTCGAAGCCCTGCCGTCGATTCCCGATGCGACCCTGTTGATTGCCGGGGAAGGGCCGGAGGACGCGACGCTGAAGGCGCAAGCCGACCGCCTGGGCGTGGCGGACCGCGTGCGGTTTCTCGGCTGGCGGTCGGATGGACCGGCGCTGCTAGCTTCGGTCGATGCGCTGCTGGTCCCCTCCCGTCACGAGCCGCTTGGCAATGTCGTGCTGGAAGGCTGGGCGCAGCGCTGCCCGGTGATCGCGGCGGCGTCGGCAGGTCCGGCGTCATTGATCGTGGACAAGGTTTCTGGCCGTCTCGTGCCGGTCGAGGATGCCGGGGCGCTGGCGGCGGCGGTGCGCGAAACGCTGCACTCCGCCGATGCGGGCCGCGATCTGGCGGCGGCGGGGTTCGAAAGCTTACAGCGGAATTTCTCGAAAGCCGCCGTCGTCGCGCGCTATCGTGATTTTTTCGACCGGATAGCACCGGAGGGTAGAGGCTGATGTGCGGCATTGCGGGGATCATGCGGCGGGGCGGTGCCCCGGCTGACCGGGCCATTGTGCAACGGATGATCGACGCGCTGGCCCATCGCGGCCCTGATGGCGAAGGCATTCACCTGCAAGGGGCGGTCGCCCTGGCGCACCGCCGCCTGTCGATCATCGACCTGCAAACCGGCGATCAGCCGTTTCACGATCCGGCGGGCAACACGCTGATCGGCAATGGCGAGGTTTATAATTATATCGAACTGCGCGCCGATTTGGCCGGGCAGGTCACCTTCACCACGACCAGCGACTGCGAACCGCCGCTGCACCTCTTCCGCCGCCAAGGCCTCGCCTATGCTGATCGGTTGCGCGGCATGTACGCGCTGGCCATCGCCGCCGCCGATGGGCGGCTGGTCCTGACGCGCGACCCGTTCGGCATTAAGCCGCTGTATTATGCCGAAGTGGCGGAGGGGCTGATCTTCGCCTCCGAACCGCAGGCGCTGTTCGCCAGCGGTTGGATCGCCCCGCGCCTCAACCCCCGCGCCCGCGATGAGCTGCTGCAAATGCAGTTCACCACAGGCGCCGAAACGATGTTCGAGGGCGTGTTCCGCCTGCTGCCCGGCGAAACCCTCGTCGCCGTCGATGGCCGCGTTACCGAGCGCAACCGCCGTGCCGCGCTGCCCGACGGCGGGCCGGAGACGATCGACGAGGCAACCGCGCTCGACCGGTTGGATCAGGCCTTGGCCGACAGCGTGCGCGTCCATTGCCGGTCCGACGTGCCCTACGGCCTGTTCCTGTCGGGCGGCATCGATTCGGCGCTGGTGCTGAGCTATATGCGCGACGTGCATCCCGGCCCGGTCCAATGCTTCACCGTGGGATTTGACGGGGCCGCCGCCGACGAACGCGCCGCCGCCCGCGCGGTCGCCGCCGCCTGCGGGGCGGAGTTCAACGAGGTTGGGTTCGGCGCGCGCGAATTTTGGGCGCTGTTGCCGCGCGTGGCGGTGGCGATGGACGATCCCGCCGCCGATTACGCGACGCTGCCGACCTTCCTGCTGGCGCAAACCGCCCGGCAGTCGCTAAAAGTCGTGCTGACCGGCGAGGGTGGGGACGAGATTTTCGGCGGCTACGGGCGCTACCGGTCGGTGATGCGGCCCTGGTGGTTGGGCGGAAAAGTGCTGCGCGGCAAGGGCACCTTCGCCCGGCTGGGGGTGCTGCGCAACGAGGGCGGCGCGTGGCGCGACGGCATCGCCACGGCGGAAATCCACGCGGCAACTCAGGGGCGCACCCGCCTGCAAACCGCCCAGGCGGTCGATTGCACCGATTGGCTGCCCCATGATCTGCTGACCAAGCTCGACCGCTGCCTGATGCGCAACGGGATGGAAGGGCGCACACCCTTCCTTGATCCCGCCGTTGTCGCCGCCGGGTTCCGCCTGCCCGATACGCTGAAAGTCCGCGACGGCAAGGGCAAATGGATCCTGCGCCGCCTGCTGGAAAAGCGCCTACCGCAGGCCGACGCTTTGGGCCGCAAGAAGGGCTTCACCGTTCCCGTTGGGGCTTGGTTGACCGCCGAAGGCGCGCGCCTTGGCCCGCTGCTCGCCCGCCAACCGTGCCTTGCCGAAATCGCCCGACCGGAGCGCGTGGCCGCCCTGGCGCACTCCAAGGAAAAGCACGCCGGTTTCGCCCTCTGGTCGCTGCTGTTCTACGCCCTCTGGCACCGCGCGCAGATTGAGCGCGCGCCGATGGACGGCAGCGTGTGGGAGCTTCTGGCGGGGTGAGGAGGGCAGAGGCGCTGCCTCCGCACTCCGCTTAAGGGGCAACCGCCCCTTAAGAAACCGGGTTTCTGATGAGAAGCCTGAAAGTCTTTCAAGCAGAAACGGGATTGCCAAGGGACGGGGCCCTTGGCTGGGGCTCAGGGGCAAAGCCCCTGATGGTCGCTCTTCACAACTTCGGCCACGCCCGGTCAATATCCGCCTTGCGCAGCGTCGCCCGCAGGCTATCGACGATGTCGCTGCGCGGCGGCAGCGGCGCGAAGCGGGGGGCGAGGTCGGGGGGCAGGGTGAGGTTCGGCAGGATTGGGCGGACGAACCCTTCGGCGAACAGGCGCTGGGCCGTTTCGGTCAGCGCAAAATTCATCCATAGTTTGCCGCCCGGCGCATTGCGGGCGTTTTTGACCAGCGAGAGTGTATAGGCGGCGCTGGCGGTGCCGTCGGCGGGCAGGATGATCTCGGCTTCGTCCATCCCGTCGAGATGTTTCACGCGCAGCCCATCGGCCTCAAAGGTAATCCACACGGGGATTTCACCGCGCAGAAAGCGCGTTTGGGCGGAGCCGGGGTCGATGCGCTGGACGTTGCCGGTCTTATGCAGCGCGGTGAAATACTCGATCCCCGGCCGCACCGAATCGAGACTGCCGCCCGCCGCGATATTAGCGGCAAAGGCCAGGGTCAGGCCCACGGTGGTCGTCTGCGGGTCGGGGTAGGTGATCGCGCCCTTAAACTCCGGCTTGCGCAGATCGGCCCAGGTGCGCGGTAGGGTCTTCACCAGCTTGCGGTTGACGACGAAGGCAATCGGCAAGGTATGCACGCCGACCCACAGGCCTTCGGCATCCTTGGCCGCCCCGGGCAACCGATCGAGGTTGACCGGGCGGTGCGGCGCCAGCAGCCCCCGGCTGGCGGCATCGAGCGCGACCAGGGAGTAGAAATAGGCCGTATCGGCGGGCGGGCGCTCCCGCAGCCGGTCAAGCTGGGTGACGGTCGCAGTCGAGCCAAGGTCGGAATAGACCAGCGGCACATCGGGGTAACGCTGCCCGAACGCGCGCCCCACCGCGCCCCAATTGGCCCAGCCGAGGGCGGTATTGGCGGAGATGACGACGCCTTCCTTAGCGGCGGCCTCCGCCAGCGCCCGTTCGCCCGGGTAGAGTTCCGGCCCGTCGGTCAGCGGCGCAGCGTCGGTTTGGGCTGCGGCCCCGCGCGGTAGAAAAGCCAGTGTCCCGGCGGCAAGACCGGCAGTCAGCAAGGATCGGCGCTTCAAACGGGGCAGCATGGGCAATCCGCGGAAAAAGAAAAACCCTGCCGATCAGTATCGGCAGGGTCTAACCTTAGCACGCCCTGAAAGACTATTCAGTCCTACAGCGCGTGATACAGACGGAGTTTAGTAGGAATCGCCGCTGGGAGCCGGGGCTTCGCCATCCAGTTCCAGGGTGCGGGCTTCCGGGCCTTTGTCGCGTTCAATCGAGGAGAAGCGGACGCGCTGACCCGGCTGCACATCGACAAGACCGGCGCGGCGCAGCACGGAAGCGTGCAGGAACACATCCTTCCCGCCCGAATCCGGGGTGATGAAGCCGAAGCCCTTGGTGGCATTAAACCACTTCACGGTGCCTTCGCCGGGTTCGCCAGCCGGGCCGCCACGGTCGAAACCGCCGCCACCGAAACCACCGCGATCCCCACGGTCGAAACCGCCGCCGAAGCCGCCGCGGTCGCCACGGTCATAACCGCCGCCGAAGCCGCCGCGATCCCCACGGTCAAAGCCGCCGCCGAAGCCGCCGCGATCCCCATAGCTATCGCCACGCGGCGGGCGCGGGCTGCGGGGCGGTTCGCCCTGCGGATTTTCAACGGCCGTGGAGTCGTCGACTTCCAGCATGCGCGTGACTTGGCGGCCCTTCTTGCCGGGGGCGACTTCACAGGAAACCGTGGCCCCTTCCTTGAGCTGCTCCAGACCGGCGCGCTGAACCACCGACACGTGAACGAACACGTCTTCCGAGCCATCGGTCGGCTTAATAAAGCCAAAACCCTTGGTGGCCGAGAACCACGTGACCGCGCCGCTCAGACGTTCCGTCGCCATCGGCGGACGGGGAGCAGACGAGGAAGAAAAAGACCCTTTGCGCATCATGAACCGACAAACTCCGTACAACCGCCGAACGGCGGACTAGTCAACTTTTGGCCGGGCGAACTGAGACAGGTTGCGCGTCCCCTGCCTGACGCACAATGTCGCTCCGACCGAATTTGAACGTGATTGCTACGCACTGTTGGCGCTTAACCCTGCATCGGATTACCGCCGCCCTGAAGAACTTCCGATCGAATGCAGGGTACCGAAATCCGGCCCTGCCTCCTCTCTTCTTCCTGCGCGCATCCAGCTCAAAACCTGCCGAATGCGGCGCCGGTGAAAAGTACACTCACTCGTCACTTCCCACACGATACGCCATCCCAGCAACGAGCTTACGGGAGTTTCCACCCAGCAGCAAGGCGGATCGTTAGGAAGGCAAAAAAAACCAAATCCTGACGATTGTGTCAGATTAGACGGTCAGGGCGAGTAAAACTATCCCGCCAAGTGTGACAAGCGCAGGTCCGGTTAACCCCAGCACGGCGCGCACGCGGCGATTGTGGATCTGGTGGTCGGCCCAGCGCTGCACGGGCGCGCGGGCGACAAGGGTGAGAAGGCCGAGGCCGGTCATCGTAACCGCCATACCAAGGGCGATGGCGCTGACCATCAGCAGGCCCGCCAACCACAGGCCGTTCGCCGCGCAGAAGACCAGCACGATAATCGCCCCGGTGCAGGGGACGGCCCCGGCGATCACGCCGGTCAGGCGCGCCCGCCAGCGGTCAGCAGCGGTGGCCGAAGGGGCGGGTGCATGCGCGTGGGGGGCGTGGCCCGGTCCGTGATCGTGGCCGCAGGCGGCAAGACTCTCCCCCCGGCGCAGCCGCTCGCTGGCGTCGATCAGGAACCACAGCCCGAGGGCGATCATCCCGGCATAGGCGATCAGGCGGATTTCCCGGCTGCTTTCGAAATCGGGGCCGGGGTGGCCGTTGAACAGAAGAAAGAGCCCGAGGACAATGGCCAGCGCCGCCGCCACATGGGTTAGTGCAATGCGCAGCCCCATCCAAAGCCCGTCGCGCAGCCGGGCGCGGTGCGCCAGGAAATAGGAAATAACGATCATCTTGCCGTGGCCGGGGCCAGCGGCATGGGCAACACCATAGAGGAAGGCCAAACCAACGGCGGTCACGAGGCTGCGCCAGGAGTGTTCGGCGCGCAGGTCGGCCAAGAGTTTGCGAAATCCGAGCGCGGCGGCGCGTTGCTGCTGGGCGAGCCAACGGAAGGGGGCGAGGCTCTCCTCCCCGGTCGGGGCGGCGGCACTCGTCGCTGGGCCAAGGTTACGCATCGGCCCGGATTGGGCGAGGGCCGGGGCGAGCGGGAGCATTAGGCCCGCCAGCAGCCCGAGCAGCAGGATCAGTCGGCGCATGTCACCGCCCCGACCTGCGGGTAGACCATGCCGAAATAAATCGGATGCTTGCGGTCTTCGATAATTTTGATCGTGCAGCCCGGCGGCGGCGCGGCAAAGCGAACGCCGGGCCGATCTTCCGGCAGGGTGCTTTCGATATAATACTCGGGGTCGTAGCTGCCGACGGTCAGCGTCCGCCCCGCCCCAATCCCGGCCAAGGGGATCGGCTTTTTCAGCGGCACTTGAAAATGAAACTGCATCTGATCGCCCTTCAGGCCGATGGTCAGGGCTTTCAGCGTCCCGACCGGCACCCGTTCCCCCTGCACCCGGACGAAAACAAACTCCGAAAAGGCCGCGAGGGAGGTGATTTCGTTGTTCTGAAGCTCAGCCGCTTCGGCAGGCTCGAAGGTGCCATTGCGGTTTTTATCGTAGGTCTTGCGGAACGGGTCGGAATAAACCTCATCCCAAGTCCAAGTGATCTCGAACCCGGTTAGGCTGCCCTTATCGGTCAGCAGCACCATGTCCAGCTCCATCCACACGTGGGGATGAGCGGCGGCCCGGGGCGCAAGGCCGATCAGAGGGAGGCAGAGGAGGCACAGGGGGAGAAAATGCCGCATATCCTTCCTATAATCGGCCTTGGCCCCCGTGTCACCAGGGGAGCCCCAAGGAGGGGAGCCCTGGGGTCAGTTGAGCGCCATCGCGGCGACCAATGCCTTTGTATTGGTGCGCATCAGGTCGAGATAGTTTGTCGCCGGTCCGCCTGCGGGCGAGAGCGCGTCGGAATAAAGTTCGCCGCCAACCGTAGCCCCGGCCTCCTTCGCCAACTGTGCGGTTAAGCGCGGATCAGAAATATTCTCGACGAAGACCGCCTTGATCTTCTGTTGGCGCATTTGGGTGATCAGCTTGGCGACATCTTTGGCGGAGGCTTCGCTTTCGGTATTCATGCCCTGCGGTGCCAGGAAGGTAATACCGTAGGCGGCCCCGTAATAGCCAAAGGCATCGTGGGAGGTGATGACCCGGCGTTGGGCAGGGCTGAGTGCGCCGATCTGGCGGCGGATATCGGCGTCGAGCGCCGTCAAATCGGCCTGATAGGCGGTCGCGCGGCTTTTATACCCCTCGGCACGGGCCGGGTCGGCGGCGGCAAGGGCGGCGGCGATATTCGTGACCATCACCTGTACGTGGGCGACATTCTGCCACGCATGCGGATCGACATTGCCGTGGGCGTGGCCGTGCGCATCCTTTTCGGCGGCACGCGGCTGGATCCCCGTCGTGACCGTTACGGCCGTGGCCTTGGTGCCGCTGCTTTTCAACAGCCGGTTCATCCAGCCTTCAAAGCCAAGACCGTTCATAAAGACCAGTTTGGCGGCGGCGACCGCTTTCGCGTCGCTCGGGGTTGGTTGATAGACATGGGCATCGCCGTCCGGCCCGACCAGAGTTTTCACCGTCGCATCCGGGCCTGCAATCTGCCTGACGAGATCGCCCAGGATCGAAAAGCTGGCAACCACCGGGATCGGGTCGGCGGCATACCCAACCCCTGGGGAGGATAAAGCCAGGGCGGCAGCGGCACTGAGAAGCAAGCGGCGGGACAGCATGATACCTCCAAACCAAAATATGTTATAACATAACGATTATTGGATACAAAAAACAAGCGGGCGAAATTGCCAGGGGGCGCCGAAGCGGGAAGGGTCAGGAAAACCAGCGGAAGCGCTTCTTCCACAGCGGGCCGAGACGGTCGGCGCGCAAGATGGCCCGCTCGTCATTCGTCAAACTCTCCGGCGCCTGCTTCTCCCGGCGCTGCGCGGCATAGAGATCGAATTTCTCGTCCATTTTCTCAAGGAACTCCTTGAGGGTGAAGGGTTTGATCGTCTTGCCGGTCCGCGCGTCTTCCTTTGCCTGAAGCTCGGCGTCCAAAGCGTCCTTCTGGGCGAGACGGGCGGCATCCAACTCCGCCAGTAACTCGGGCCGGGGACCGAGGTGAACAATATTGCCGCCCGCACTGTCGTAAGGCGAGGGGGAGGCATAGGCCAGCGGCGAAAAATCCAGGATATAGGCGGGGGAACGATCCGTGCTGCGGCTAATGCCGCGTCCCGACGGTGCCACAAAAGGCACAATCCCGGTAACGGGGGGGATGCTGGTCATGGGCATTCTCCCAAGCAGAAGCCGCATTCTGCGGCGTTATGCGTGATAAGCTTACCGCCAAAGTCTAAAAGATAGTTCGGCATCCGACAAGATGTGGCTAGGGCGTGTCTCCCTCGGCAATGATGCGATTCAAAGTAAGCGTACTCAGATCATAGAGCGGCCGCAGCTTTGCGGCCCGGGCCATAGCCATCTCAGGGTGGTGCGCCCGCAGATCGGTCACCACCCCGCGCGCTTCGGCGGCGAGGCCTGCCATACCGACCGCCCCCGCCGTGCCAATCAACGCATGGGCCGCCTGGGCCAGCCGGTCAACATCGCCGAGTGTCGAGGCCGTTTCGATATCGGTCAAAATCTGGTCGGCGCTGGCGCGGAACTGTTCGATGATTGCGGCACAGCCGACTTTTGGGAGATAGCGATAGAGTTCGGCCAGCACCGCCCGGTCGAACGCAACCTCCCCAAGCTGCGAGGGTGTCGAAGCGGACGCGGGCGCTTCTTCCACCATACGGCTGAGCGCGCGGGCATAATGCCGCTGCTCGAGCGTAAGATCGGTCTCAAGCAGCAGGGCCACTAGCCCGGCAGCCGCGCGCCGCGCCTCAGGGGAAAGGGGGGTATCGGTCACGGGCGATTATTTGGACTTAGCGAGCAGGTCGCGAATTTCGCGCAGCAGCGCCACATCTTCGGGCGGGGCTGCAGGCACGGCGGGCGGCGGCGGGGCCTGACGGCGCAGCTTATTGACGGCCTTGATCACCACGAACAGCACCCAGGCAACGATGATGAAATTGATCGAAATCGTCAGAAACTGGCCATAGCCGATCACTGCGCCCTGGGCTTTCGCATCGGCGTAAGAGGCCGCCGTGACGCCTTTGACCAGCGGTAAGAAGTAATTGGAAAAATCGAGGCCCCCGGCGATCCAGCCGATGATCGGCATCAAAATATCTTCGACCATCGACGCGACGATCTTGCCGAAGGCCGCCCCGATGATCACCCCGACCGCAAGATCGACGACATTGCCCTTCAGGGCAAATTCCCGAAATTCTTTCAACATCCTATCCGCCCCCGGCAGGCAATTTTAACTCGGTGCAGTCTAAGCCAAGCGACGGGGGCGCGGCTAGGGTCGCTGACGATCTAGCCGCGCTTGTTACGGAAAGGCGCCGATAAGGGCCGCTAATGCAGGCGAAACTCCGCCTCGACCGGGCGCCAGCGCCCGGGGCTTAGCCCTTCCGCCGCCGCAACCCGAACGGAATGGAGCTTGCCGTCGAGCGAGTGGCTCCAGAAATCAAGGAACTTGCGCAGTTCCGGGAAATGCGGCGCCACATCCAAACGCTGCCATAGGAAAGTTTGCAGCAGCCCTGGATGATCGGGCATGTGATAGAGGATTTCCGCCGTGGTCAGGCGATAGTCACGCAGTTGCAGGCTGAGGTCGGACATGCTCACCTCCCGTTCTGGGATCGGAGTCCGCCGGGAACCCCGCCGGACTCCTTATCCCCAAGCCTGCCATCAAAAGATCACCGAAGCATTAAAAATCTTCGTGATACCAATATGTTAGCAATCAGCGAGGGTGAGTGCTGCTAACAGATCTTACTGCCCCTGGGCCGCCGAATAGCCGGGCTGGCCGTCGAAGCGGAACAGCATTTCCATTTTGATCGCCGGTAATCCGGCCCGGGCGAGGGCCGTCAGCAGACCGGGTACCAGCGCTGGGGAGACGGTCACCTCCGGGGCCGCCAGGAACCGGCAGCGCCAATGGTCAGTGCAGAAGGTTTCAGCCTTACCCTCCGGCCAGACCTTGACGCCCCGGTTGGTGATCACCGACAGGCTAAGCCCCGGAACGGCGGTCGCGGCGGCGGTCAGATGCTGGGCCAGCGCATCGGGATCGGCGGGCCGGGCGTGCAGGAAGATATCGACGCCATCCATGGTTTTCACGCTCGGTGCCTGCCGTGCCGGGACCGGGGGGATCGGCGGTAACGGCGCGCTGAGCCGCAGATCGAACTGCTGCGGCGCTTGGCCCAACCGGTCAATCACGGCTTGGGCGAAAGCCTGGGTGCCGACTTTTTCCTTGGACCGGTTGGCGGCATACACATCGGCGGTATGGATCCCGTCTTCCAGCGTCCGCAGCCAGGCGGCCTCGATGCGTGCGGCGATATCGGCTTGGCCGTTTTGCGCGAGCATCATGATCGCGGCTGACAGCAGACCGGAGGGGTTGGCGCAATCCTTCCCGGCGATATCCGGGGCCGAGCCGTGAATGGCTTCGAACATCGCGCCGCCCGTGCCGATATTCGCCGATCCGGCCAGCCCGACCGATCCGGCGATTTCCGCCGCCACATCGGACAGAATATCGCCGTAAAGGTTGGGCAGAATGATCAACTCGAACCGCCCCGGCGTCGCCGCCAGCCGCGCCGCGCCGATGTCGACGATCATATGCTCCGCCGCGATGCCTGGATGCTCGGCAGCCACCTCATCAAGCACCCGATGGAACAGCCCATCGGTCATTTTCATAATATTGTCTTTGGTGAAGCAACTGACCCGCTTAACGCCCCCAGCGGCGGCCAGGGCAAACCCATAACGCACCAGCCGTTCGGTACCGGGGCGGCTGATCAGCTTCAGGCACTGCACGACCTCGTCGGTCTGCCGATGCTCGATCCCGGCGTAGAGGTCTTCCTCATTCTCCCGAACGATCAGCAGGTCAAGATCGGGATGCTTGGTCGGAATGACCGGGTGCAGCGCCCGGCAGGGGCGGATATTGGCGAAGAGACCCAGGCTTTTCCGCAGGGTAACATTCACGCTTTTATACCCGCCGCCCTGGGGGGTGGTGATCGGCCCTTTCAGCATCAACCGCGTGCGGGCGAGGCTCTCCCAGGCTTCCGCCGCCAAACCGCTCGTGTGGCCCGCCTTATAGCAGGCTTCGCCGATGGTCACGGTCTCCGGCGCCAAGCGCGCGCCCGCTGCCTCCAGAACTGCAAGGGTTGCCGCCATGATTTCTGGGCCGATGCCGTCGCCGGGGGCGATGGTGACCGGCAGCGGTGCCGGGGTGGCGGCGGCAAGGTTGGTATCGAACCGGGGGGATCCGTCCATCGGGGTAGCTCCTCTGCAAAGCGGTGTTGGGGGCACTTTGGCGGCGGATCGAAATTTAATGAAATTGATTATGGTGAAGATTATGATCAAAAATGATGATGGTGAACTTTCCCCTAGACCCAGACCTCTTGGCCGCTTTTCGCGCGGTGGTGGAGGCTGGGAATTTCACCCGCGCCGCCGAACGGCTGCGGCGCAATCAATCCACCCTGTCGATGCAGATCAAACGGTTGGAAACGGCGGTGGGCGACCGGCTGCTCGAGCGCGGGGCGGGGACGGCGGTGCGCCTGACCGCGCGCGGCGAGCTGGTTCTGACCTATGCCCGCCGCCTGCTGGCGTTGCAGGAAGAAGCGCTGGCCGCGCTGCGCGAAGGGGATTTGCAAGGAACCGTCCGACTCGGCACGCCGGAAGATTTCGCAACCGCCCATCTGCCGCAAGTGTTGGCGGATTTCGCCCGCTCGCACCCGCAAGTTTCGTTGGAAATCACCTGCGACCTGACCTTGAACCTTCTCGACCGTTTTGGACGGGGGGAGTTCGATCTTGCGCTGATCAAGCGCGAACCGGCGGGCGACGCGGGCGGCGTGCCGGTGTGGCGCGAGCCGCTGGTGTGGGTAACCGGGGATGCCGATTTGCCGCGCCGACCGGGGCCGCTGCCGCTGGCGCTGTCGCCCCATCCGTGCGTCTACCGCCGCCGTGCCTTGGGGGCGTTGCAGGCTTCGGGCCGCGAATGGCGCTTGGCTTATACCTGCGAATCGCTTGCGGGCACCTTGGCCGCCGTCCGTGCGGGGCTAGGGGTAACGGTGCTGCCGCGCGATATGGTGCCGCGCGGGTTGATCCATCTTGAAACCGCCGCCGATCTGCCGCGCCTGGCGGAAACCGAGATCGCCCTCATTGCCGCGCCCGATCTCTCCCGCCCGGCGCTGCGTTTGCGCGACCATATGATCTCGGCGCTTGAGCGGGCTTAGGGCATAGGAATTTTTCGGGCTGCAACAGACCCCCCTTGAATCACAGCGCAGAAGCGCATATCTCTCGTGGCACTCACTAGGGGTGAGTGCTAACACAGGCTCATCGCTGGTCCAAATCCGTCCCTTTATGGAGGAAAACCGATGTCGTTCCGTCCCTTGCATGATCGCGTTCTGGTGCGTCGTATCGAGCAGGAAGCCAAGACCGCTGGTGGGATCATCATCCCCGATACCGCGAAGGAAAAGCCGCAGCAGGGTGAAGTCGTTGCCGTCGGGTCCGGCGTTCGCAACGAAAAGGGCGAACTGGTCGCGCTCGATGTGAAGGCAGGCGATCGCATTCTGTTCGGCAAGTGGTCGGGCACGGAAGTGAAGCTCAATGGCGAAGAGCTGTTGATCATGAAGGAATCCGACATTCTCGGCGTCCTGGCTGCGTAACGCGCCCCCCGTTCCCGAATTCAGGAGACTAAAACAATGGCTGCTAAAGAAGTTAAGTTTTCCGTTGATGCCCGCACCAAGATGCTGCGCGGTGTGGATATCCTCGCCGATGCCGTGAAGGTGACCCTGGGTCCGAAGGGTCGCAACGTCGTTATCGAAAAGTCGTTCGGTGCCCCGCGCATCACGAAGGACGGCGTGTCGGTCGCCAAGGAAATCGAACTGGCTGACAAGTTCGAAAACATGGGCGCCCAGATGGTCCGCGAAGTGGCGTCGAAGACCGCTGACCGTTCGGGTGACGGCACCACCACCGCCACCGTGCTGGCCCAGGCCATCGTTCGCGAAGGCGTGAAGGCGGTTGCCGCCGGCCTCAATCCGATGGATGTAAAGCGCGGTATCGACCTCGCCGTCGCCGCTGTCGTTGAAGACGTGAAGAGCCGCGCTAAGAAGGTTTCGACCAACGAAGAAGTGGCGCAGGTCGGCACGATTTCGGCCAATGGCGAGCGCGAAATCGGCGAAATGATCGCCCGCGCGATGGAAAAGGTTGGTAACGAAGGCGTCATCACCGTTGAAGAAGCCAAGGGCATCGAAACGGAACTGGACGTCGTCGAAGGCATGCAGTTTGATCGCGGCTACATCTCGCCGTACTTCGTGACCAATGCCGAAAAGATGGTCGCGGAGCTGGAAAGCCCGTACATCCTGTTCTTCGAAAAGAAGCTGTCGGGTCTGCAGGCCATGCTGCCGGTTCTCGAAACCGTCGTGCAGTCGGGCCGTCCGCTGCTGATCATCGCGGAAGACGTCGAAGGCGAAGCGCTGGCCACCCTCGTGGTCAACAAGCTGCGCGGCGGCCTGAAGATCGCGGCCGTGAAGGCCCCGGGCTTCGGTGATCGTCGTAAGGCGATGCTGGAAGATATGGCCATCCTCACGGGCGGTCAGGTCGTCTCCGAAGACCTCGGCATTAAGCTCGAAAACGTCACGCTCGACATGCTTGGCACTGCCAAGAAGGTCGTGATTTCGAAGGACGAAACCACCATCGTCGATGGCGCTGGTCAGCGGTCGGATATTGAAGCCCGCATCGGCCAGATCAAGGCGCAGATCGAAGAAACCACTTCGGACTACGACCGCGAAAAGCTGCAGGAACGTCTTGCCAAGCTGGCGGGCGGCGTTGCGGTGATCCGCGTCGGCGGCGCGACCGAAATCGAAGTGAAGGAACGCAAGGATCGCGTTGACGATGCCATGCACGCGACCCGCGCGGCCGTGGAAGAAGGCATCATCGCAGGCGGCGGCGTGGCCCTGCTCTATGCCACCAAGGCCCTCGACAAGGTGAAGCCGGAAAACGACGATCAGCGCGTCGGTGTGGAAATCATCCGCAAGGCCCTGCAGGCGCCGGTGCGTCAGATTGCCGAAAACGCCGGGGTTGATGGCGCTGTCATCGCCGGTAAGCTGCTCGAATCGACCGATCCGAACTATGGTTACGACGCTCAGAAGGGCGCCTATTCGGACCTGGTGAAGGCCGGCATCATCGATCCGGTGAAGGTTGTGCGTAACTCGCTGCAGTTCGCGGCCTCGGTTGGCGGTCTGTTGATCACCACCGAAGCAATGGTTGCCGAACTGCCGAAGAAGGATGCCCCGATGCCGGCAGGCGGCGGGATGGGCGGCATGGGCGGTATGGACTTCTAAGTCCAACCCCCAAAGCCCTGTGCTTCGACCCCCGTCGGGTTTACCCGGCGGGGGTTTTTTGTATCGACGGCGTCAGTCGCGGTCGGTCTCAAGCAGATCAAGATCGACGACGGCGAGGTTGATCACTACCTTCCCCCGTTCTTCGAAGTTGACGGTTGCTTTCATTCCTACAACCGATTGAACTTGCCCCACACCCCAGTCAGGACACTGGGGGTGGCGGACGATACACCCGGGGGTGAGGAGGCTTGGTATGGCAGTCATGGCATTTTCCGCTGTAATACCCCATTTTTCTTAAGGGAATCTTCAAACCTGAAGCGGCTTGATGCAAGCTAAACTATGGTCTTGAATCTGGCCTTCGGGCTGGGGAAAGCAGCATCCCGACGATGGATACCATTCCAACCTCGCTTCCGGCCGTTACGGTCGATCTGGCGTTTTTGCATCTGGTGGTCAGTCAAGTCTGCCACGATCTCGTCAGCCCGATTGGCGCCGTTAATAACGGTGTCGAGTTGATCGAAGAACTGGGGGCCAACCCCGATAGCGAAGCCTTTAGCCTCATCGCGCAAAGCGGGCAGGCGGCGGCGGCGAAGCTGCAATGCTTCCGCCTCGCCTGGGGCCGGGCGGGGTCGAGCAGCGATACCCGCTTGGCCGACGTGCGGCAGGTGCTGATCGATTATTTCGCGGGCGAGACCCGGGTGGACCTGCAGTGGACCGCCGACCCGATTGCCGATGGGCTGGACTATGCGCCGGGCGCCCTGCAACTGCTGTTGAACGCCGTCCTGGCAATCGCGCAGACGCTGACGCGCGGCGGGCGGGTGACGGTTACGCTGGAGCCGACCGATAGCGGCGCCCCTTTCCTGGTGGAAGCGGCGGGCCAGAACCTGCGGGTGCCAGAGACGCTGCCGGACCTGCTGGCGGGCCGGGGGCGCTTGACGCTCGATCATCGCTCGGTCGCGGCCTGCTTCGCCTCCATTCTCGGTCGGGCGTTGGGCGTGCCGCTGACCGTCACGCAATCGTCACCGGATGTTGTGAAACTTGCAGGCCGATTGCCCATCCTGTCGTTTCCCTGATAGATTTGATGGGCAGGATGGTAGGGCTTATGCAACTGCTCGCTTGCCCTTTGGGCTGAGGTAGTTCAAGAACATAAGCAGTTGAGGCGTATTGCCTTCCCCAGCGCTGGGGAAGGCGCATCGACGAAGACCCGGGGGAATCCGAATGGATGATTTGCTCAGTGAATTTCTGACCGAGACAGCGGAAAACCTGTCCGTGCTAGACGTCGAGTTGGTGAAGCTCGAACAGAATCCGAACGACCCCAATCTTCTGTCGAATATTTTCCGCTTGGTTCATACCATCAAGGGGACGTGCGGTTTCCTTGGCTTGCCGCGCCTTGAAAGCGTGGCCCATGCCGCCGAAAACGTACTGGGCCGCGTGCGCGACGGTGAGCTGGTGGTTTCGGCGGGGACGGTCTCGCTGATCCTGCAATCGCTCGATTGTATCAAAGGCATTCTCGCGGTTCTCGAAGCGACCGAAGCCGAACCCCCCGGCGATGATTCGGACCTGATTGCCAAGCTGAATGCGGTGGCCGGTGGCGCCTCGGCCGATGAGATTGTTGGGATTGCCCCGGCAGCGCCCGCCCCGGCGCCGGTTGCCGTCGCTCCGCCGCCGCCTGCGGCAAGTGCGCCGGTTCCGGCCGCGCCAGCGCCCGTCCCGGCGGCCCCCGCGCCGACGCCGGAGCCGAGCCGCGAGGTTGCCCGGGTCGAAGCGCCGCAGCCGCCCGCCGAAATTCACGACGAGCCGGAAGCCCCGCGCGCGGCGCCTGCCGCCGCGTCGGCAGCCCAATCGGTCGATGCCATCAAAGAATCGGCGGTCGCCGCTCAAACCATCCGCGTTTCGGTCGATCTGCTCGAAAACCTGATGACGATGGTTTCGGAACTGGTGCTGACCCGCAACCAGCTTCTGCAGATCGTGCGCCGCTATAAGGACAGCGAATTCGCTGTGCCGCTGCAGCGCCTGTCGCATGTGACGTCGGAACTGCAGGAAGGCGTCATGAAGACGCGCATGCAGCCGATTGGCAATGCCTGGGCCAAGCTGCCGCGCATGGTGCGCGACCTATCGCTCGAACTCGGCAAGAAGATCGATCTGCAAATGATCGGGGCGGAAACCGAGCTTGATCGCCAGGTTCTGGAACTGATCAAAGACCCGCTGACCCATATGGTCCGCAATTCCGCCGATCACGGTCTTGAGGGGCCGGACGAGCGGTTGCGCGCGGGCAAGTCGGAAACCGGCCGCATCACGCTGAACGCCTATCACGAAGGCGGTCATATCCTGATCGAGATTTCGGACGATGGCCGCGGCCTGAATACCGAAAAGATCAAAGCCAAGATCATTCAGAACGGGCTCGCCACCGAGTCCGAACTGGAAGGCATGGCCGACGCGCAGATTTATCAGTTCATCTTCAAGCCGGGCTTCTCGACGGCGGCGCAGGTTACTGCCGTGTCGGGCCGCGGCGTCGGCATGGACGTGGTGCGCACGAATATCGAAAAGATCGGCGGTACCATCGAACTTAAGTCGAAGTTCGGGCGCGGCTCGACCTTCGTCATCAAGATCCCGCTGACCCTCGCGATTGTTTCGGCGTTGATCGTTGAAAGCTGTGGCGAGCGGTTCGCCATTCCGCAGATCAGTGTCGTTGAATTGGTGCGCGCCAGTGCCGACTCGGAACATCGGATCGAACGCATCCACGGCACGCCGGTGCTGCGCTTGCGCAACCGTCTGTTACCCCTGGTCAGCCTGGAGCGGTTGCTGCGGCTTGATCGCACGGAAGGCGATACGACGACCGAAAGCTTCATCATCGTTGCCCAGGTCGGTACGTATAACTTCGGCATCATGGTCGATCGGGTTTTCGACACTGAAGAAATCGTTGTGAAGCCGGTGGCGCCGATCCTGCGGCACCTGTCGCTGTTCTCCGGCAATACCATCCTCGGCGATGGGTCGGTGATCATGATCCTTGATCCAAACGGCATTGCCGCCTCCACGGGCGAAATGACGGTCAGCGAAACCGCCCAGGTCGATGCGGCGGCGTCCCGCGACAGTCACGATCAGGAACGCACCACGCTGCTTATTTTCCGGGCGGGCGATGGCGGGCCGAAGGCCGTGCCGCTGTCGCTGGTGGCGCGTCTCGAAGAAATCGATCTCGAGACGGTGGAATTCAGCCACGACCGACCGATGGTGCAGTATCGCGACAAGCTGATGCCGCTGATCCCCATCGTTCCGGGTATGAAGATGCAGCGCACGGGCCGTCAGCCGGTGTTGGTGTTCGCCGATGGCGAACATTCGATGGGGCTGGTGGTGGACGAGATCGTCGATATCGTCGAAGACCGTTTGGCGGTCGAACTGGCGGCGGATCGCCCTGGCTTCATCGGCTCGGCGATTATCGCGGGCCGCGCGACCGATGTGATCGATACCGGCTACTTCCTGCTGCAAGCCTTCGGCGATTGGTTCCATGCCGGCCGCGACAAGCTGCTGTCCGATGGTCGCAGCGCCATGAAGCGCGTGTTGCTGGTCGATGACAGCCCGTTCTTCCGCAATCTTCTGATCCCGATCCTGTCGGTGAACGGCTTCTCCGTCACCTCCGCCGATAGCGCCGACGATGCGATGACGCTGGTGGAAACCGGCGAGAAATTCGACGTGATCGTCAGCGATATCGAAATGCCGGGTATGAATGGCTTCGAATTTGCAAAAGCGATCAGCGCGAGCAAATGGGCAGGAACGCCGATGGTCGCCCTGTCCAGCCATACGGCCCCGGCCGATCTGGAAAAGGCGCGCGAAGTCGGTTTCCTCGACTATGTGCCGAAGTTTGACCGGGATGCGTTGATCCATACGCTGAACCATTTGCTGACGACGGAGAAGGTGGCATGAGCGAACTGGTTGCTTCTGGGAAGCGGAACGTTGCCCGCCAGGGCTTCACCGCCGATGAACAACGCCAGTATGTGTCCATCACCATTGATGGGCAGATGTTCGGTATCCCTGTTCTGATCGTGCACGATGTGCTTGGCCCGCAGCGCATTACGCGCATTCCGCTGGCCCCGGCGGAAGTGGCGGGATCGCTGAACCTGCGCGGTCGCATCGTAACGGCTATCGACGTTCGCTTGCGCTTGGGGCTGCCCAAGCGCCCGGCCACCATCGACGGCATGAGCGTCGTTGTGGAGCATTCGGGCGAGTTTTACAGCCTGATGGTCGATGGTGTTGGCGAAGTCCTGACCCTGTCGGCGTCCGAGTTCGAGCGGAACCCGGCAACGCTCGACCCGCGCTGGCGTGATATTTCGTTGGGCATCTACCGGTTGCAGGATCAGCTTCTGGTGATCCTTGATGTTAACCGTCTGTTAGATTTTACGCGAAACGAAGCCGCCTAACCTGCCGGGAAGAATCCCATTCCCGGCGGAATAGGGTATAAAGAAGCCGTCGCGTCATCCCAGAGAGTGGAGTAGGGCCAATGAAATCTTGCCTCATCGTTGACGACTCGCGGGTCGTCCGTATGGTGGCCAAGAAGATTCTGCAGGAACTCGGTTTCGAGACCTCAGAGGCGGAAGACGGCAGAAAGGCTATGGAAGCCTGCCAGAAGGCGATGCCGGATGTGATCCTGCTCGATTGGAACATGCCCGTTATGAACGGGATCGAATTCCTGCGTGAATTGCGGGCTGCCCCGGGTGGGGACGGGCCGAAAGTGGTGTTCTGCACGACCGAAAACGACTTGGCCCATATTATGGAAGCCATGGGGTCGGGGGCGGATGAGTACATCATGAAGCCGTTCGATGCCGAAATCATTGAAAGCAAGTTCAGCCAGGTAGGTATTCTTTGATGATTTCCGGCACAAATAGCCGTCCTTTGGGGGGTGCCGGATCTGAGGAAGCGCCGAAAGGAAGCGACGGCGTCATCCGCGTGATGCTGGTCGATGACAGTGCCGTTATTCGCGGCCTGTTTACCCGCGCGCTGGAAGCCGACCCGGAATTGCAGGTTGTTGCCTCGGTCGGCGATGGCAAGATGGCGCTCAACGCGCTGAAGCGCCAAAAGGTCGATGTCATCATTCTCGACATCGAAATGCCGGTGATGGATGGGTTAACGGCGCTGCCGCTCTTGCAGGAAATCGCGCCAAGCGTGCCGATCATCATGGCTTCGACCCTGACCCGCAAGAATGCCGAGGTCAGCCTGCGCGCCCTGCGGAGTGGCGCCAAAGATTATGTGACGAAGCCGTCCACCACCTCCGAACTAACCTCGGCCCAGGCGTTTCGCGAGGAATTGATCGCCAAGATCAAGGCCCTTGCCGGTCCCGCGCGGTCCCCGCGTCAGGAGATGCCGGGTATCCCGCGGCGCTTTACGAATTCCGACGGGACGCAAACGGCGGGCGAGCGGACCTCGATGGTTCGCGTCAACCGCAGCGGGCCGATCACCCTGCGACCGCAGACCAATGAAACGCCGGATGTGATCGCCATCGGCTCCTCGACCGGCGGGCCGCAGGCGCTGTTCGCTGTGTTGGGCAATCTGCCGAAGACCTTGCGGCAGCCGATCCTGATTACCCAGCATATGCCGGCGACGTTTACGACCATTCTGGCCGAACATCTGGCGCGCGTGACGGAGCGCCCCTGCACTGAAGCGCGCGATGGCGAGCCGGTTCAAGCGGGGCATATCTATGTCGCGCCCGGCGACTTCCACATGACGGTGGAGGTGAGCAACGGCCAGAAGGTGCTGCGGGTGCAGAAAACCCCGCCCGAAAACTTCTGCCGTCCGGCGGTCGATCCAATGCTGCGCAGCCTGTCGGCGGCCTATGGCCGCAAGCTGCTGGTCATCATTCTGACCGGGATGGGGCAAGACGGTATGCTCGGCGCACAAGTCGTCGTGCAGAACGGCGGCATGGTCATCGGTCAGGACGAGGCGAGCAGCGTCGTCTGGGGGATGCCGGGCGCCGTGGCCCACGCCGGGGTTTGCAGTGCTATTCTGCCGTTGCCGGACATTGGTCCTTTTATCCACAAAATCGCCCTGAGGTCGGTCGCATGAAACCGGACGAGTTCGAGTTCATCAGTCGAACGGTTCGCCAGCGTTCCGGCCTGGTGTTGACCGAAGATAAAGCCTATCTGGTCGAAAGCCGTCTGCTGCCCGTTGCCCGCAAATATGGGCACAAGTCCGTTGATGACTTTGTGACGGCGGTGCATCGCGGGCCGGAAGAAGCGAAGTTGCGCGCCATCACCGAGGCGATGACGACCAACGAGACGCTATTTTTCCGCGATACGAAGCCGTTCGATCAGTTCAAGCGCGTCGTTTTACCGACGCTGCTGGACGCACGGGCAACGCGGAAGACCATTCGTATTTGGTGCGCCGCCTGCTCGTCGGGGCAGGAACCCTATTCCTTGGCGATGATCCTTAAGGAAGAAGGGCCAAAGCTGGCGGGGTGGCGGTTCGAGATCGTCGCGACCGATATCAGCGCCGAAATGCTCGACCGGGCAAGGGCAGGGGTATACACCCAGTTTGAAGTTCAGCGCGGCCTACCGATCCAGTACCTGATGAAATATTTCAAGCAGGTCGAAGATAAGTGGCAGTTATCCAACGATATTAAGTCGATGGTCGATTACCGCGAGTTTAATCTCCTGTCCGACCCGCGCGGGTTTGGGCAGTTCGATATTGTCTTCTGCCGCAACGTGCTGATCTATTTCGATCAACCGACGAAGACGGAAGTGCTAAGCCGTCTGCGCACGATCATGCCGGACGATGGGGTTCTTTACCTGGGCGGGGCTGAAACCGTGCTGGGCATTACCGATAAGTTCGAACCGCTGCCGAATGAACGTGGTCTTTATCGCTGCGTTGCAAAACAAGGCGCAAGTTTCGCCGCCCATTAGTCGGGTCAATACTTGCACGCGTCATTGCCGGGCCGTCCCTGACGGCCCGGTTTATTTTTGTCTTTCTCGGCTTGCGACCTCATGTCGCGCATGCAGAACGCCCGCCGTTTACTATTGTTTAAATTCGGAGCGCAGAGGCCGAACGGCCCAGGGGAAGATCCTGTCGATCTACCGACGATCCGGGGGGAAACGGGGTGGAGAATGACAGATCAAGAGCATGATCTGCGCACGGCTTTCGCGCAGGTTGCGACCCTATCCGGTAGTCTTGGGATCGAGATTACCGACATTAGCGCCAATATCGATCAGGTTGCCACGCAGGTTCGGCAGGATGCGGAAATTTGCCAAGATTTCCGGCGGATGTTTGCCAATCTCACCGACCGCAATCGCGCCGTTTCCACCGCAAGCCTGAAAGCGCACGAGCAGGCGGCAGCGGCCCGGCGCAATATGGTGGAATCCCGCCAGACCATCGATCAGTCTTTGGCCGAAATCCGCGCCTTGGCCGAATCGGTGACGGCCATCGAAGGCCAACTGCCCGGCCTGTCGGACGCGCTCAGCCGGATCAGTAAGGTCGCTGCCGGGATCAACGCGATTGCCCGCCAAACCAACCTATTGGCCCTCAACGCGACCATCGAAGCGGCGCGCGCTGGGGAAGCCGGGCGGGGGTTTGCCGTGGTGGCGGGGGAGGTGAAGGCCCTCGCGCGGCAAACGTCGGACGCGACCGCCGAAATCGACGTGACCCTGCAAGATCTGGCCGCCCAAACCCGGCAATTGATCCAGCGTTCGACCGAAGGGGTGCAGCGGGCGGCAGCGGTGCAGGGCGGCACCCAGGCTATCGGTTCCGTCTTATCGAGCCTCGATACCAGCATGGTGCAGATTGCCGAGG
The DNA here is from genome assembly GCF_002251735.1 of Elstera cyanobacteriorum. Lineage (NCBI taxonomy): Bacteria > Pseudomonadati > Pseudomonadota > Alphaproteobacteria > Rhodospirillales > Rhodospirillaceae > Elstera > Elstera cyanobacteriorum. The sequence continues at coordinate 69,052 of NZ_NOXS01000028.1, forward strand.
ATGCGGGCGGGATCGCCGAAGCCGCGCGAGAGATCGACGGCCACTATGATACGCTGACCCGCAAGGTCGAGGGCATGACCGGCGGGATTGGCGAATCGGCGCGGGCGTTGGAGGCGGCGGAGGACCGGTTGCACGCCCTGCGTGATTATTCACAGGAATTGATGAAGCTGACGGCACTGAGCGGCGTCGCGACGGTTGATACGCCTTTCATCGAAACGGCAGTCGCCTATGCGGCGCGCACGTCGGAGATTCTGTCGGCAGCGGTGGATCGGGGCGAAATCAGCCTGTCGGATCTGTTCGATGAGCGCTACGAACTGGTGCCAAACACCAATCCGCCCCAGCATCTGGCGCGGCATACGGCGCTGATCGAACGGCTGCTGCCGGGGCTGATGGAAGAGGGGCTACGCTCGTATACCGACGCCGTCTATTGCATTCCCACCGACCGGAATGGCTATCTGGCGGTTCACAATAAGGCCTATTCGCAGCCGCAGGGACAGGATCCGGTGTGGAATATGGCCCATTGCCGGAACCGGCGAATTTTTAACGACCGGGTGGGGCTGGCGTCGGGGCGGAATACCGACCGGTTTCTGTTGCAAACCTATCGCCGCGATCTGGGCGGCGGCAGCTTTGTGCTGATCAAGGAAGCCTCCGCGCCGATTACCGTCAAGGGACGGCACTGGGGCGGGGTTCGCTTCGGCTATAAGGCGCAGTCCCGATAAACGGCAGATAAAAAAACGCCGCCCAACCCCAAAGGGTAGGGCGGCGTTTAGGCCGCTTGGGAGAGGTTAAAGTTCTGCATAAAGCCGTTGCGTCTCCGCTGATAGGGTTTTGGCGGCTTCCACCGCGCGCATGATGTTGGTAATGCCGTCTTCGATAACGTGAATACCGCCTTCGATATCGCACACCGCCCCGGCGGTGCCTTGCATGTTCATCGAAATATCGCGGGTCACATTGGTCTGCTGCTCGATGGCCCCGGCAACCCCGGTCACGCTGCCCTGAACATCCTGCATCGCCGAACGAATCTGACTAAGCGACGCGGCGACATTACCGGAAATACCCTGAACGCCGAGAATCTCGCGGGAGATATTGTCGGTCGCCTCCGAAACCTGCTTGGCGAGGTTCTTCACCTCGCTGGCGACTACGGCAAAGCCCCGCCCGGCATCGCCCGCCCGTGCCGATTCGATCGTCGCATTCAGGGCGAGCAGATTGATATTGGCAGCGATATGCTGAATGAACTCGATGACGCTCGACATGGACCCTGCGGCCTGGCTCAGCCGTCCGGCATTGGTTTCGGCCAGAATCACTTGCTCCAGCGCCGAATCGGCCGACATTTTCGAATGCACGACGTTGCTGGAGACTTCCGAGATCGAGTGGGTCATCTCCTCGGCACTGGCGGCCACGGTCTGCACGCTGGCGGAGGTTTGGGTAGTTGCGCCCGCCACATTGGTGGTCTGATGCCGGATATCGCCGACCGACGCGACGATACGCGCGAGGTTGGTATCGATATCGGCGTTGACCTTCTCCACTTCCTTACGGCGGTTGACCTGCCGGGTAATGTCGGTGGCATATTTCACCACTTTGAACGGGCGCCCGCGCGGATCGAAGATCGGGTTATAGGAGGCCTGAATCCACACTTTCCGCCCGCCTTTACCCAGGCGGCAATATTCATCGGCCAGGAACTGACCGCTGCGCAGCTTCGCCCAGAAGGCCAGATACTCGGACGAGGCCGCGTAGGCGGGATCGACGAACATGCGGTGGTGCTGGCCCTGGATCTCCTCCAGGCGATAGCCCAGGGCCGACAGGAAGTTTTCATTCGCGGTGATGATCGTGCCATCGAGGTTGAACTCGATCACCGCTTGTGCCTTCCCGATGGCCTGAAGTTGGCCCTGATAATCCGCGCTACGCAGTTTTTGGTCGGTAACATCGGTCGCGAATTTGATCACGCGCACGGGTTTGCCGTGCCGGTCAAGAACCGGGTTATAGCAGGCCTGGATCCAGATTTCCCGACCACCGCGGGCAATGCGCATAAATTCGCCGCGCTGGAACTGGCCAGCCCGCAGGCTATCCCAGAATTGGCGATAGGCCGGGCTTTGGTCTTCCGCCGGTTCAACAAACAGTCGGTGATGCTGGCCCTGGATTTCTGCTAGTCGATAGCCTGTTAATCGCAAGAAATTCTCATTAGCATTCTGGATATGGCCGTCCATCGAAAAATCAATCACCGCTTGTGATTGATTCAAGGCCTCCAGGATTGCGCTTTCTTCGCCTATTCTGAGAAATTGTGCCAAATTCAACATCAATCGATCCTCCCCCAGAAGTGTCTTCATGTGCCGAGACCTGTCTTCCATATCGACGCTATGGGAGGGCTGCTAACAATATCCTAACGATATTTATCATTTTAGGTAATTAATAAACCAATTCTTGGAACGTCAGAATATCTCCCAATCGTATCGTTTGCGCTCCGAAAGGGACAGAAGCGTCTCCATATTTCCCTATGCCGATACCGCAGAAACTCTGGATTCGAGATATTACAAACCTGCGAGCAAAAAGTGGCTTTGACTGCAATTGTATGTATGCAAATATAAAATAATATTTCTTTTAAAGTAAAATAATTAAAATAAAAAATCTCAATAGCTGTAAAAAATCCGGTTAAAACTGGATGTGCGACATATTGTCGCATATCCAGTTTCTGATCTTCTGAAGTCTGACCGTCAGAAAAACCCACCCAGCCAGGATTGGCCGGGCAGGGTGCGATCAACCGACCGCCTTGAGTTCTGCATAAAGGTCGAGACTGGTGTGGGATAAGTCCTTCGCGGCTTCTACCGCGCCCAGAATTCGGCGAATGCTGCCGTCGATATCGGTCACCGCCGCCGCGGTAGTTTGCATATTCATCGAAATATCGCGGGTGACGGCGGTTTGTTCTTCCATCGCGCTGGCAACACCGGTAACGCCGTCCTGAACCGAAATCATCGCGCTGGTAATCTCGGTTAGGGTTTCGGAGACCCCGGTTGAAATCGCCTGAACCTCGGCGATTTCGTGGGCGATGGTATCGGTGGCTTGGGATACTTGCTGGGCGAGGTTTTTCACCTCGCTGGCGACGACCGTAAAGCCTTTGCCGGCCTCGCCCGCGCGCGCAGCCTCGATAGTGGCGTTCAAGGCCAGAAGGTTGATGTTCGCGGCAATATCCTGAATGAAGCGGATCACCCCGGTCATCGCGTCCGCCGCCGCGGCCAGCCGGGCGGCCTTTTCGCCAACGCTGGTCACGCTCGACATGGCGCCATCGACGGCGCCTTTCGAGCGGATGATATTGCTCGAGACTTCGGCGATGGAGATCGAGAGTTCTTCGGTCGCGGACGCGACCGTCTGCACCCCGCTTGATGTTTGCGTTGTCGCCCCGGTGACCAGCGTCGTCTGCTGGGTGATATCGCCGATCGACTGAACGATACTGCCGAGATTGCGATCAACTTGCGCGCCGACAACCTCGGTCTTCTGCCGTTTCAGCACCTGATCGGTGATATCGGTGGCATATTTCACCACTTTGAACGGGCGGCCCTTGGGGTCGAGGATCGGGTTATAGGTGGCCTGAATCCAGACCTCCCGCCCGCCTTTGCCGATGCGCTTAAACTCCGCCGCGAAATATTCACCCTGCCGCAGCCGGTCCCAAAAGGCGCGATAGTCGCTGGTCTGCTCGTAGGTAGGATCGACGAAGAGGCTGTGCGATTTGCCGAGGATTTCGTCCAACCGATAGCCCATCGCGGCCAAAAAATTATCGTTTGCCTGAAGAACCGTCCCCGCGAGATCGAACTCGATCACCGCTTGCAACCGGCGGATGGCCTGAAGCTGGCCTTCGTAATCGGCAAGGCGCAGGCGCTGCTCGGTTACATCGGTCGCGATTTTGACGATTTTGATCGGTTGGCCGTGGCGGTCCAGCACGGGGTTATAGGTCGCCTGTAACCAAACTTCGCGCCCGTCGCGGGTTGTGCGCAGATATTCGCCGCGGTGAAAGCGGCCCTGTTGCAACGTGTCCCAGAACGCCCGATAGTCCGCCGTCTCGGCATCGGCACTGGGAACAAACATACGGTGATGCTTGCCTTTAATCTCCTCAAGACGATAGCCCATCGTCTTTAAAAAATTCCCATTCGCCGACAGAATTATCCCATCCGGGCTAAATTCAATCATGGCTTGGGAGCGACTAAAGGCCAAAACGGTGGCTTGCGATGAGCTGGCCCATAGTCGTGTTAGAAAGGTTAACATGGGCTATCTCCGTTATCGACCCAATTGAATGCGCTTGTATGAATGGGTCCTGCTTAAAAAGATTCTAAAGCTGTCGAACCATTTTTCAAGATTGGGGGAAACCGATATACTGCGTGTTATACACGTAAAATATGGCGATGCTGTGATCATGGTGAATTTCCCGCGTTGATTTCGGCTGGCGCCGGGTGGTTAGCAACGCGAACACGGGAACGCGCCCCACGTATTCCCTCAGCCCCGGGAGCGACCCGAAGCATGGTGTGAGGTATCCTATTTCGTGGGCCACCCGACTAAGCGGGTCACCCCGTGTTCTGCGACGCTAATGCGTTTGTGACGTTGCTACACGCCACGGCAGGACTATGCCCCAAAGACTTGTGCTTCGCCACAGCTTTCCAAACTCTTTAGGGTGCGGGATGCTGGCAGTCTTCTTTTAGATCAGAAGCGACAGAAAACGCACTATGAAGTTTTCAGTCTTGCTGATAAAAATCTAATGTCACAGAAATTCGGATTCGAAGCGGGATAGGTAAGGAATTTTATTTATAAAAGTCCGACAATTAAACCAAAAATCAGCCGTTATCCGCAATCTTCGATCCGAAGATTATTTTATTTAAGGTTGAATAAAAGAAAAATCCTGCACTCTTGGCGCGTTCTCTTGCGGGGCACAAACGAAAACGCCCCGCAGGGCGGGGCGTTCGCTGGGAGATGACGCGGGGCTGGTTAGCTGGCCGGAACCGCCACGCAGGCGCTTTTCTGGCGGGTCAGAGCTTGGCAGGCGTCGCGGGCTTCCTTTTCCGTCAGACCGGCAATGCGGGCGCGGAAGACCTTAGCGCCTTTACCGTCCTTCCCTTCGGCGACGGACACCGACCCGCCCGAGAGGGCATGGCGTGCGCTGGCCGCTGCGGTTTCTGCCGCCTTATGGGCATTGGCATTGGTGCTGAAGGCGCCGACTTGCACCGCCCAAGTGCCGCGCGCTTTGGTCGGGGCGGGCAGGGGGGCGGGTTTCGCGGCGACCGGCTTCGCCGTTGCGGCAGGCGGCGGCGCTGCGATTACCGGTGCGGCGGCGCGACCGAGCGTTGCCGAGACCGGCGTGATCGTGGCCCCACCAACCGGCCGGGCCGGAACGCGGGTGCTGACCGGGGTGATCGCGGGCTTCGTATCCTCGGCAATCGCGACCTGGGTGCGCTTCGGCGCATAGTCCGGTGCGGCGGCGGTGAGCGTCCCTGCAAAGCCGGCGTCGAGCAGCTTTGCCATCAGTTGATCGCGCTGGCCCGGGCTGGTGCCGCCGAAGACCGCGCCGACCAACCGGCGCCCATCGCGCTTGGCGGAAGCAACCAGATTGAAGCCCGAGGCGCGGATGAAGCCGGTCTTAATCCCGTCCATCCCATCGTACACATTCATCAGGCGGTTGTGGTTCGGATGCACACGGCCCTGGTAGGTGAAAGCGCGGGTGGAGAAGAGCTGATAGAAATCCGGGAAATCGCGGATCAGCGCCCGGCCCAGCACCGCCATATCGCGCGCGGTGGTGATCTGCGCATCATTGGGTAGGCCAGAGGCATTGATAAACAGCGTGGCATTCATCCCCAGGCGGCGGGCGCGCTGGGTCATCTGCCGGGCGAAAGCGGGTTCGGACCCGGCGAGATTTTCCGCCAGCGTCACGGCGGCATCATTGGCGGATTTGGTGACGAGGCCCAACACCGCATCGCGCACCGGAATGGTCGCACCGGGGCGCAGGCCCAGCTTGGTCGGGTCTTGTTCGGAGGCGAATTGGCTGACCAGCAGCTTCTGATCCATCGACAGGCGGCCCTGTTGCAGCGCCTCGAAGGTCATATACAGCGTCATCATCTTGGTCAGCGATGCCGGATGGCGCGGTTCGTCGGCATTCTGGCTATAAAGCGTTGCGCCCGTGCTATAGTCCATGATCAGCGAGGCCGTGCGGTCCGGCGCGGCCTGGGCCGCCCCCGCAACCACCCCGGCCAGAGCGATGCCCGAAAGCGCGCGCGCGATGTGGCGACCAAAGGACCATCGGGTTTGCCGCTGCTGGACTGGAGTGTTCGCCATCGGGGGTCTTCCGCTCTTCGTCTAAAGGGTGGCAGGACTGTATCAAGCGTCTTAGCATCTGTCCATAACCAATTGACTTTATTGATTCTCTGCTAGGTATGTCGGTCTTACCGCTTTGTTTCCGGCCCGTTCTGGGTTTGTCTTACGTGCTGCGGTGCGCAATTTTCGTTTTCAGGTGCAAACGAACTTGGGCGAAATTCGTTTCGCATACGGCTGAATGCGGCGGCTTTGCTGGGAAAAATCTTTGTGTGCGCTGCACAAAAAGGCTTGACGGACGGCTAAGCTCTGGGCATTCTTTAGGCATCGGCGGCGCGCGGTATGCCAGTCTGACGGATGTGTGACATATCCAGGGTCAGGCGGGGCAGCCCGAGGTCGCTGGACCCGTAACCCCGTGAGGACCGAACGATGACTGCACCCCGCAAACCTGCGGCTCCCCGCCGTTCACCCGCGCGCCCCGTTGCCCTGCCGGAAGCGGCGGCCCCGGTGCCGGTTGCGGAGCCTGCCGTAAGCGAAGGTGCTGTGAGTGAGCCGGTTGTGGTGCTCGCGACCGTCGAACCGGTTGCCGAGGCTCCGGCCCCGTTCGTCCCGCGTTTTTTCTCTTTCATTCAAGGATCGACCCCAATGACCAATGTTGAACAGACCTTCGCGACCGCCAAAGAGCAGTTCGAAAAATTCTCGCAGCGCTTCCTCGGCGGTTTCGGCGGCTACGGCGATCTCGCCAGCGTTGGCCGGGAAAACATCGAAGCCTTCGTGAAGGCCTCGACCATTTGGGCGAAGGGCACCGAAGAAATCGGCAAGTCGGTCGCCGCGCTGACCCAGGCGCAGGTCGAAGCCTCGCTGGCCACCACCAAGGCGCTGTTCGGCGTGACGAACTTCAAGCAGGCGCTGGAAATCCAGAACGAAGCCGCCAAGACCAGCCTCGATAAGCTGATGGCCGAAGGCAATAAGATCACCGAACTGTCGATGAAGGTCGCCAACGAAGCGATCGAACCGATCCAGGCGCGCGTGACCGTTGCCGTCGAAAAGATCCTGAAGCCCGCCGCCTAAGGGTTAGGGCGCCCGCCCCAAGCGCCAGCGCGTCAAACGCATAGGGCGAGGGAGAAACTTCTGAAAGAAGTTTCAAGCCGCCATTGCGGCGGCGGCCAAGGGCGCGGACGCGCCCGCCCGGCGAGGGCTGATAAAAAAACATCCCGGTGGGGGCGACCCTGCCGGGATTTTTTATGTCTTCCTGCGGCACCCCGCCGCAGCAAAACTTTACGCAGCCGGAAACTTCGCTATGCTGCCCCCATGAGCAGCACCAGTTTTTCCATCGCCCAGCTTACCGCCGAATTCGACATCACGCCGCGCGCGATCCGCTTTTACGAGGACCGCGGCCTGATCACCCCCGGGCGCAACGGCAACCGCCGGGTCTATTCCCCGCGCGACCGGGTGCGGCTCAAGCTCATTCTGCGCGGCAAGCGCCTCGGTCTCTCGCTGGAAGAAATCCGCGAGATTATCGATATGTACGATACCGAACAGGATAGCGGCCAAGCCCAGCGCGCCCAGCTTGATCTGCTGCTCGATAAAATCCGCAAACGCCGACAAACCCTGATGGCGCAAAAGCAGGATATCGACGTGCTGCTGGATTTTATGGACCGGGTGGAAGTGGAATGCACGGAGGCCTTGATTGCGCTCGGCGATGGTGGCAAGCTGGCTGTAAAGTGACGCGCGCGTAAAGTTATGGTGGCCGAACCGCCAAACTGATCGTATAAAATCCGCCGCGTCCCCTGGGGAAGGAAATGACGATGGCGGAAACTTTCGCGCTTACCCGCACCAGCGACCCGGCGGTGCTCGCCCATCTTGAAGCGGTGCTGGCCAGCCAAAGTTTTTCCCAAGCGATGGGGCTTGGCATCCTGTGGGCGACGCGCGGCGACTGCGCGCTGACGCTGCCCGCCCGGCCCGACCTAACCCAGCAAGATGGGTTCTTCCACGGCGGCGCCGTTGCCGCCTTTGTCGATGTCGCGGGCGGGTATGCCGCCTGGTCCATCGCGCCGCCCGGCCATAATGTGCTGACGGTCGAATATAAGACCAATTTCCTCAAACCCGCCGTCGGGCGCCGCTTGATCGGCCACGGGCGGGTGAAGCGGGGCGGCAAGTCCCTGATCGTCACCGAAATCGACATTTACGGCGAAACCGACGCGGCCGGTACGACCGGTGCGGGCCTATCGCTCTGCGCCACCGCGCTGCAAACCCTGATGCAACTGCCCCCTGCGGCCTGACCCGATCCAAGAGGTTTCCCCATGCGGAATGATTTCCCCTCGCTGAACTTCGACCTGGGCGAAGATCTCGATATGCTCCGCGCCTCCGTGCGCAGCTTCGCCGCCGACCGCATCGCCCCGCTGGCCGCCGAAACGGACGCGAAGAACGAATTCCCCAACCACCTGTGGCGGGAAATGGGCGATCTCGGCATCCTCGGCGTGACCGTGCCGGAAGAATACGGCGGCGCGGGCATGGGCTACCTCGCCCATGCCGTGGTGATGGAAGAAGTCAGCCGTGCCTCGGCCTCCATCGGTCTGTCCTACGGCGCCCACTCCAACCTCTGCGTCAATCAGTTGAAGCTGAACGGCACGGATGCACAAAAGCGCCGCTACCTGCCGAAACTGATCTCCGGCGAACACGTCGGCGCGCTCGCCATGTCCGAACCCGGCTCCGGCTCCGATGTCGTGTCGATGCGCCTGCGCGCCGACAAAAAGGGCGACCGCTACGTCCTCAACGGCAATAAAATGTGGATCACCAACGGGCCGGACGCCGATACCCTGGTGGTCTACGCGAAAACCGATCTCGACGCCGGGCCGCGCGGCATCACCGCGTTTATTATCGAGAAAGGCTTCAAAGGCTTCCGCACCGCCCAAAAGCTCGACAAGCTCGGCATGCGCGGCTCCAATACCTGCGAACTGGTGTTTGAAGACTGCGAAGTCCCGGAAGAAAACGTGCTGAACGCCGTCGGGCGCGGCGTGAATGTGCTGATGAGCGGCCTCGATTTCGAGCGCGTCGTCCTTGCCGCCGGTCCCATCGGCATTATGCAAGCCTGCCTCGACGTGGTGATCCCCTATGTGCACGACCGCAAGCAGTTCGGCCAGCCCATCGGCACCTTCCAACTGATGCAGGGCAAACTCGCCGATATGTACGTCACGCTCAACGCGGCGAAAGCCTATGTCTACGCCGTCGCCAAAGCCTGCGACCGCAACGAAGTTACCCGCAAAGACGCTGCCGGCTGCATCCTCTACGCCGCCGAAAAAGCCACCTGGATGGCGCTGGAAGCCATCCAATGCCTCGGCGGCAACGGCTACATCAACGAATACCCGACCGGCCGCTTGCTGCGCGACGCGAAACTCTACGAAATCGGCGCAGGCACCAGCGAAATCCGCCGCTGGCTCATTGGGCGGGAATTGTTCGCGGAGACGAAGTAACGCGGGCACGCCGGGGCTGTTTCGCGGGGCGCTGCCCCGCACCCCGCCAGGGGGAGGCCTCCCCCTGGACCGGGTTGCGTTTACGAACTGCTGGGGACAAAAAATGGTAGAACCAGAGTATGAGAGTCTTGAAAAATTAGAATCGTACCCAAGGCCCCCTTATTCTGTCTGTGCTGGTGAGGTGCCAGTTCTTGTGCATTATACTGGTCTTAACTCTGTCTTTGGAATAGTGGATAAAAAGAAGCTTTGGGCTTCTCATATTTCATACATGAATGACCCAAATGATGGCTATGAGCTGTATAATTTTGTCCTGTATCACATTCGGCGCAGATTACTATTATCAAGATTTTCGGAAAAAATTTCTGTCATAGATTTTATCTTTAGCACAGATAATTTTATCAGGGTTGAGGAGTTTTCTGATCTAAATCGCCTGTTAAGCGATATAGATCACGAGGAATTTTTATTTGATTTATACGTTTCTATGCTATCGCATAGACAAATGCGTAATTATTTTTCCAATAAAGATTTGAGTTTTTATATTTTTTCTTTTTCCAAATTTAAGGAAGACATTTCGATCGATCCTTGGCGATCTTATGCAAAGGATGCTAAGGGGTTTCGACTGGAATTTGATTTCGATAAACTTAAAAAATCAATCCTATCAAGTTTTTTAATAAATGATGAGAAGGATTTTGTTAATTTTTATGAGTGTGAATACTGGCCGTTTTCCAAATTCGCGGATGGTGCAAATGAGATTATTGATGGTTTTCTCAATATATTTAACGTTGAGAAGTTTAGAGTCGATAAATTAAATATTTATTATAGACTTATGGTTGCGGTAGAAAATTTATCATTGATAATAAAGAGTAATAGTTATGAGTCTGAATGCGAAGTAAGACTCCTTATTCGCAGGAAAGGGAAAAAGGATGTTTGTTATCGACCTGGAGAGAGCTTGATAATACCTTATGTGGAGTGCGATTTCGGTATTGAAGCTCTCCGCCGTGTTGTCTGCGGCCCAAGAACGCCGTCGAGAGCAAACTACTCTATTATTAATTTTCTTTCTTCTTGTTCTGGTGGCCATGTCGATGTGAGACGATCTCCCGTGAGTTATGTTGGCCCATACTAAAGTCTGGAAGGGAAAAATGACCGATCCTATCGTTATCGTCTCCGCCGCCCGCACGCCGCTCGGTGGGTTCCAGGGGGAGCTTCAGTCTCTCACCGCGCCGAAGCTCGGGGCGGTGGCGATTGCTGCGGCGCTGGCGCGGGCCGGGCTGGCCGCCGACCAGGTGGACGAAGTCTTTATGGGCAACGTCCTTCCGGCAGGGCTGGGGCAGGCCCCGGCGCGGCAGGCGGCGCTTGGGGCCGGGCTGCCGGAGGCGGTGCCCTGCACGACCATTTCCAAAGTCTGCGGGTCCGGCATGAAGGCGGTGATGCTGGCGCATGATGCGCTGCTCGCCGGGTCCGTGACCAGCGTGCTGGCGGGCGGTATGGAGAGCATGAGCCTCGCGCCCTATCTGCTGGACCGGGCGCGCGGCGGCTATCGCCTCGGCCACGGGCGCACCATCGACCATATGTTCTTCGATGGGTTGGAGGATGCCTATAGCACCGACGCGGGCGGGAACCGCCGCCTGATGGGCACGTTTGCCGAAGATACGGCGGAAGCCTATCAGTTCACCCGCGAGGTGCAGGATGGCTTCGCGCTCACCTCCCTCGCCCGGTCGCAAAAGGCGCAGGCCGACGGGGCGTTCGACGCCGAAATCGCCCCCGTGACCGTCAAGGGCCGGGGCGGCGATGTGTCGATTGCCGCCGACGAACAGCCGAAGACCGCCAAGCCCGATAAAATCCCGACACTGAAACCCGCCTTCCGCAAAGACGGCACGGTGACGGCGGCGAACTCCTCTTCCATCTCCGACGGCGCGGCGGCGCTGCTGCTGATGCGCCGCTCGGAAGCCGAGGCGCGCGGGCTGCCGATCCGGGCGATTGTGCGCGGGCACGCCGGGCACGCCCAGGCCCCGGCCTGGTTCACCACCGCCCCGGTCGGCGCGATGCAAAAGTTGCTGGCGAAACTGGACTGGTCGGCCAAGGACGTCGATCTTTACGAGATCAACGAAGCCTTCGCCGTGGTGGCGCTGGCGGCGATGAAAGACCTCGATCTGCCCGCCGATAAGGTGAATATCCACGGCGGCGCCTGCGCCTTGGGCCATCCTATCGGCGCGTCCGGCGCGCGGATTCTGGTCACGCTGCTGCACGCGCTGGAGCGGTATGATTTGAAGCACGGCATCGCCTCCCTCTGCATTGGCGGCGGGGAAGCGACCGCCGTCGCCCTCGAACGGGCGGCGTAAATGGCGGGGGTTCTGCCGCGTCTCGCCAGCTATCAGGCGGTTTACGACGCATTCCGCTGGTCGATCCCGGCGCGCTTCAACATCGGCGTGGCCGTCGCCGATGCCCATGTTGCCGCCGGGGATGGGCTGGCGCTGCTGGAGGTCGCGGCAGATGGGGATGTGCGCGAGTGGCGGTTTTCCGATCTACTGCGCGCCGCGTCCCGCCTCGGCAATGTGTTGGAGGCGGGCGGCATCGGGCGTGGGGAGCGGGTGGGCGTGCTGCTGGCGCAATCGCCGGAAACGGCCATCGCCCATATCGCCGCCTACCGCCACGGGGCAATTGCCGTGCCTTTGTTCGGCCTGTTCGGGCCAGAGGCGCTGGAATTCCGCCTGGGCAATTGCGCGGCATCGGCCCTGATCACCGACCGCGCGGGGTATGAGAAGATCGCGCCCCTCCGCGCGCAGCTTCCGGCGCTGAAGCTCATTCTGGTCACCGATTGGGGCAGCGGCGCAACGCCGCCCGGTGTGCTGGATTGGGCGGCGGCGCTCGGCGCGGCGGCGGATACGCGCGCGGCGGTCGATACCGCCGCCGACGATCCTGCCGTCATCATCTATACCTCCGGCACCACCGGCCAGCCGAAGGGGGCGCTGCATGCGCATCGGGTGCTGCTCGGCCATCTGCCGGGGGTGGAGATGCCGCATCATTTCTTCCCGGAAGCGGGGGACCGCTTCTGGACCCCCGCCGATTGGGCCTGGATCGGCGGGCTGTTCGATGTGCTGCTGCCGTCGCTCTATCACGGCATCCCCGTGGTCGCGCACCGCATGAGCAAGTTCGACCCCGATGCCGCCTTCGCCTTCATCACCCGCCACGGCATCCGCAATCTCTTCCTGCCGCCCACGGCGCTGAAACTGATGCGGACCTCCACCGCGACGGCGCGTAGCGTTCGTTCCATCGGCAGCGGCGGCGAAAGCCTAGGCGGGGAGTTGCTGGACTGGGGCCGCGCCGCCTTCGGCGTGACGATCAACGAGTTTTACGGCCAGACCGAATGCAACCTCGTCGTCGGCAATGATGATCGCCTGTTCCCGGTGAAGCCCGGCGCGACCGGGCGGGCCTTCCCCGGCCATCGCGTCGCGGTGATCGGGCCGGACGGGCAGGCGCTTCCCCCCGGCACGCCCGGCACCATCGCGGTTCATCGGCCCGACCCGGTGATGTTCCTCGGCTATTGGAACAATCCGCAGGCGACCGCCGCTAAGTTCATCGGCGATTGGCTGCTGACCGGCGATCAAGGCGCCATCGACGAAGAAGGCTATATCCATTTCGTCGGGCGCGATGATGATGTCATCACCTCCGGCGGCTACCGCATCGGCCCCGGCGAGATCGAAGACTGCCTGCTGAAGCACCCCGCCGTCTCCCTGGTGGCGGTGGTCGGCAAGCCCGATCCGGTGCGCACCGAAATCGTCAAAGCCTTCATCGTGCTGAAACCCGGCGTCGCCGAAACCCCCGCGCTGACCGCCGAGTTGCAAGACTTCGTGCGCCAGCGCCTCGCCGCCCACGAATACCCGCGCGAAATTGCCTTCGTCCCCGATCTGCCGATGACGGCAACGGGTAAGATCATCCGCAAAGACCTGCGGGCGCGGGGCTAAGATGCAGGCGCAAAGGCTCCGCCTCTGCACTCCGCTTAAGGGCCAATTGGCCCTTAAGAATCCTATTTTTTATCAAAGAGATTGCGGAAACGGGGGGCTATCTGTCCCGTCTTTTCCGAAGAAAACGGGATTCTCAAGGGGCAAGCCCCTTGAGTGGGGGCCCTGCGCGTTTGACGCGCAAAGCGCGTCGGGGTGGGCAGCGCCCCCTCGTACCGGCTACGCCGCCCGGATATTGCCGATGAAGCGGTTGACCGCATCGGCGAGGCTGCGGGTTTCTTTGCCGAGTTTGACGGCGGCGGCGAGGACGGAATGGGCGCTGCCGCCGGTTTCCGATGCGCCGCGCGCCACATCGGCCATATGGCCCGCGACTTCCTGGGTGCCGGTGACGACGCCGGCGATGGTGCGGGCGATTTCGCTGGTGGCGGCGCCCTGTTCCTGGACGGCGCCGGCGATACCGGTAGAGATGGCGTCCATATCGCGGATGGTCTGGCCGATGGTATCGATGGCATCGGCGGCGGCCATGGTTTCGGATTGGATGACGCCGACCTTCTGGGTGATGGTTTCCGTTGCGGTGGCGGTTTGCGCCGCGAGGTTTTTGACTTCGGTGGCGACGACGGCAAAGCCCTTACCCGCTTCCCCGGCGCGCGCGGCTTCGATGGTGGCGTTCAGCGCCAGCAGATTGGTTTGTGCCGCGATTTCGGCAATCAAGCGCAGCACGTCGCCGATGTCGCCCGCCGCAGCGGTTAACCCCTGCACGGTGCCGCGTGTATCGTCGGCTTGGTTGACGGCCTTTTGCGCCAGTTCCGCCGATTGGCGCACCCGCCGGGCGATTTCTTCCGACGAGGTGGCAAGCTCGGTCGCGGCGGCGGCGACGGTCTGGATGTCGCCCGCGATTTGTTCCGTCGCGCCGGTGACGGAGGTGGCGCGGACGCTGGCGCCGTCGGCAATCCGGCTCATCGAGGTTGCGATTTTCTCCAAGTCCGACGCTTCGGTGGAGACGGTGCCGACAATGGCCGACACGCTGGCTTCCAGCTCGTTCGACAGGCGGGCCATCAGCGCGCGCCGCTCAGCCTCCGCCCGCTCGCGGCTCGCCGTTTGCTCGGCGCGCAACTGTTCGACGGCGCGGGCATTATCGCGGAAAACCACCAGCGCCGCCGCCATTTCACCAATCTCGCCGCTCGCCCCTTGGGCTGGGATGTCGATCTTCGTGTCGCCGGTCGCCAGCACCCGCATCGCCCCGCCCATGCGCCGCAGCGGATGGGTGATGGAGCGCGATAGGATCAGCACCGCCCCGGCGATAACGACGGCCAGCACGCCCACGGCCAGCAGCGTGCCGCCTGCGCCGATGCGCACGGTGGTTTCCAGCGGCGCCTCGATCTCGGCATGGGCCTTTTCGAGCTGCTTCACCAGCCCGGCCAGTTTTTCCGGGTTGGTTTCGCTGCGGGCTTGCGTTGCCAGCTTCAGCATGTCGGCGCAGCGGTCGCGCGCGGCGGAGGTGCCGATGATTTGCATCGCCAACCGTTCGACCGGCGTGTTGAGATCCAGGCAGCGTTCAGCCGCCGCTGCGATCTCGGCAATGGCCTGGGTTAGCCCGGCGCCCTTGTCGGTACTAACCGCCGCCGTGACCACGTTCAAGGCGCGCAACTGGCGCGTGTGCAGCCGGTGGTATTCGGCGGCCTTATTCAGTTCCACGACCCCGGCAATAGCTGCCAGGGCGAGAAGCACGACACCAGCGAGAATCAAGGTGAGTTTACGGGCAATGGTCATACCAGTTCCCCAAGCGAGTAAGATGGGACCGAGTGTAGCAGGTCCGACCGGCAGAACAAACGAGAGGGAGGGGTGAGAATGTCGCCGATACGGACAACCATAGAGACTAAATCCGCCATTTATCAAGAAAACCAAGCCGTCATGCTCGCCCTGGTCGCCGACCTGAAGGCCAAGGTGGCGCTTCTGGCGGAAGGCGGTGGCGAGGCGGCCCGGGCAAAACACGTGGCGCGCGGCAAACTGCTGCCGCGCGACCGGATCCGCACCTTGCTGGATGTCGGCGCGCCGTTCCTTGAGCTAAGTCAATTCGCTGCATTTGATATGTATAATGGAGACGTGCCCTGCGCCGGGATCATTACCGGCATCGGGCGTGTTTCGGGGCGGGAATGTTTGATCGTCGCCAATGATGCAACGGTGAAAGGCGGTACCTATTATCCCGTCACCGTGCGGAAACATTTGCGCGCACAGGCCATCGCCCAGGAAAATAATTTACCCTGTATTTATCTAGTCGATAGCGGCGGCGCGAATTTGCCCAATCAGGATGAGGTTTTTCCGGATAAGGAGCATTTTGGCCGCATCTTCTTTAATCAGGCCACTATGTCGGCGCGCGGTATTCCGCAGATCGCCGTTGTCATGGGCTCCTGCACGGCGGGCGGCGCCTATGTTCCGGCGATGGCGGACGAGAGCATTATCGTGCGCAATCAGGGCACCATCTTCCTCGGCGGCCCGCCCCTCGTGAAAGCCGCGACGGGCGAAGTGGTGACGGCGGAAGATTTGGGCGGGGCCGATGTCCATACCCGCATTTCCGGCGTCGCCGATCATCTGGCGGAAAATGACGCCCACGCCCTCGGCATTGCCCGGTCTATCGTCGGCAACCTCAACCGCCCGAAGCCGATGCCGCTGGACCTGCGCCCGCCGCGCGACCCGCTGTACGATCCGCGCGAAATCTACGGGATCGTCTCGTCGGACCTGCGCAAACCCTATGACGTGCGCGAGATCATCGCCCGCATCGTCGATGGGTCGGAGTTCGACGAGTTCAAAGCGAACTATGGCACCACGCTGGTCACCGGCTTTGCCCATATCTGGGGCTATCCCGTCGGCATTGTCGCCAATAATGGCATTCTGTTCGGCGAGAGCGCGCAGAAGGGCGCGCATTTCGTCGAACTCTGCGGCCAGCGCGGCATTCCGCTGGTCTTCTTGCAAAACATCACCGGCTTCATGGTCGGCAAGAAGTACGAACACGGCGGCATCGCTAAAGACGGCGCCAAAATGGTGACGGCGGTCTCCTGCGTCTCCGTGCCGAAGCTGACCGTGATCATCGGCAATAGCTTCGGCGCCGGGAACTACGGCATGTGCGGGCGCGCCTTCGATCCGCGTTTCCTGTGGATGTGGCCGAACGCCCGCATCTCCGTGATGGGCGGGGAGCAGGCGGCGAACGTGCTGGCCCAGGTCCGCCGCGACGGGATGGAGGCCAAAGGCCAAAGCTGGAGTACCGAGGAAGAAGCCGCCTTCAAGGCGCCGATCCACGCCCAATACGAAAAGCAGGGCCATCCCTATTATTCCTCCGCGCGCCTGTGGGACGATGGCATCATCGACCCCGCCGATACGCGCATGGTCCTGGGCCTCGGCCTGTCGGCGGCGCTGAACGCGCCGGTGCCGGAAAGCCGCTTCGGCGTCTTCCGCATGTAAGGGGGCAGAAATGAGCAACCTTCTGATCGAGCAAAAGGGCGCGGTCGCCTGCCTAACCCTGAACCGTCCCGAGATCCATAATGCGTTCGACGAACATCTGATCGCGACGCTGACGGCGGCGGTGGCGGCGGCCAGTGCCGATCCCTCGGTGCGGATCATTCTTCTCTCCGGGGCAGGCAAGAGCTTTTCCGCCGGGGGTGATCTTAATTGGATGCGCCGCATGGCCGCCTATAGCCCGGACGAAAACCTTGCCGATGCGCAGGGGCTCGCCAAGCTGATGCGGACCATCGACGAAAGCCCGAAGCCGGTGATCGCCCGCGTTCACGGCGCCGCCTATGCCGGGGGGCTGGGGCTGGTCGCCTGCGCCGATATCGCCATCGGCGTGCCGGAAGCGCAGTTCGCGATTACCGAGGTAAAACTGGGGCTGATCCCCGCCGTCATCTCCCCCTATCTCGTCCGAGCGATGGGCGTGCGCGAGGCCCGGCGCTGGTGCCTGACGGCGCAACGCTTCTCCGCCACCGAAGCCCACCGGTTGGGCCTGCTGCACGCGGTCGTTCCGGCAGAGACGCTGGATGCGGTGGTCGATGCCGAAATCGAAGCCCTGCTGGCCGCCGCGCCGGAGGCTTTGGCCGACACCAAGCGCCTGCTGAAAGCCGTGGATCAGCCGCTGACCGATGCGGTGATTGCCGATACCGCCCAGCGCATCGCCACCCGCCGCGCCAGTGCCGAAGCCCGCGAAGGGCTGGCCGCCTTTTTCGATAAACGCCCGCCCCATTGGGCAGGGGAGTCCCGTTCATGACCCGCCACATCAAAACCCTGCTGATCGCCAATCGCGGCGAAATCGCCTGCCGCATTATCCGCACCGCCCGCCGCCTCGGCATTCGCACCGTCGCGGTCTATTCCGACGCCGACGCGGGCGCGGCCCATGTCGCAGCATCCGATGTCGCCGTCCGCCTCGGTTCGGCCCCGGCGCGCGAAAGTTATCTGAAGGCCGAATTGCTGCTGGAGGTGGCGAAGGCCACCGGGGCCGATGCCGTGCATCCGGGCTATGGTTTCCTGTCGGAAAACGCCGGGTTCGCCGAAGCCTGCGCCGCCGCGGGCGTGATCTTCGTCGGCCCGCCGCCGTCGGCCATTGCCGCGATGGGGTCGAAAAGCGCCGCGAAAGCGCTGATGGAAAAGGCCAATGTGCCGCTGGTCCCCGGCTATCACGGCGACCGCCAGGAAGCGGACTTCTTGGCGAAAGAGGCGGATCGCATCGGCTTCCCGCTGCTCATCAAAGCCTCGGCGGGCGGTGGCGGCAAGGGCATGAAGATCGTCCGCGACGCGGGCGAATTCGAAAGCCAGCTTGCCTCGGCCAAACGCGAGGCGCTGGCCAGCTTCGGCGACGATCATGTGCTGATCGAACGTTATCTGACCAAGCCCCGGCACATCGAAGTGCAGATCTTCTTCGATAGCCAGGGCAATGGCGTTTATCTGCACGAGCGGGATTGCTCCATCCAGCGCCGCCATCAGAAAGTGGTCGAAGAAGCGCCCGCACCGGGCATGACGGCGGAGCGCCGCGCCGCGATGGGCAAGGCCGCCGTCGAAGCCGCCCGCGCCGTCGGCTATGTCGGTGCCGGAACGGTGGAGTTTATTGCCGAGGGCGATGATTTCTTCTTCATGGAGATGAACACCCGCCTGCAGGTGGAGCATCCGGTGACGGAGGCGATTACTCAGCAGGATCTGGTCGAATGGCAGTTGCGCGTTGCTGAAGGCCACCCGCTGCCGCTTGCGCAAGAAAACATCCCGCTGGTCGGCCATGCGGTCGAAGTACGCCTGTATGCCGAAGACCCGCTGAAAGAGTTTCTGCCCCAGGTCGGCACGCTTTCCCAGGCCCGGTTCGGGGCAGGGGAGGGGGTGCGCATCGATACCGGCGTGCGCTCCGGCGATACGATTTCGATCTATTACGATCCGATGATCGCCAAGGTCATCGCTTATGGCCCGGATCGCGCGACGGCGACGCAACGGCTCATTGCAGCGTTGAAGGATACGGTCATCACCGGCCTTACCACCAACCGCGCGTTTCTGATCGATATTCTGGCGCACCCGGATTTCGCCAACGCCGATCTCGATACCGGCTTCATCGAACGCAACCGTGCGGTATTGCTACCACCCCCGACCCCTGCGTGTGAAACCGAGCTTGGCTTGGCCGCGCTTGCTGCTCTGCTGCGGACCAGCGCCGCCGCCCTGGCCGCGCAACGCCAGACCAAGGATCCCCATAGCCCCTGGGCACTCACCACCGGGTGGCGGCTGAACCGCGATGCTTGGAACGATCTGACCCTGCAGGAGGGGGAGGCGAGCGTCACCCTCCGCGCCCATTATCGCGGCGATGGTTTCCAGATCGATCTGCCGTCAGGCGCGCTGCCGGCCCGCGGCACCCTGACCAATCTTCCCGAGGGCGGCGCTGTGCTTCAGGCCGTACTGGGGGAAAAGACCCTCTCTGCCCTGGTCTTTGATGCGCCGGATGGGCTGTGGCTGCACCTCAACGGCACCACCCGCCGGTTTGCCCTGATCGACCCGCGCCGCGCCGCCGATACCGGTCAAGCCCAGGGCGGGCGGCTGACGGCGCCGATGCCCGGCAAGATCATCGCGATTGCCGTTGCCGTCGGCGATACGGTGGCGGCGGGCGATGTGTTGATGGTGGTGGAGGCAATGAAGATGGAACATTCCATCCGCGCGCCAAAAGCCGGGACCATCGCCGCCATTAAATTCGCTGTTGGCGATCTTGTTGATGACGGCGTCGACCTGCTGACGCTCGAAGAGGGAGTTCCGGCATGAGGGATGTGACCATCGTCGACGTCGGCCCGCGCGACGGGTTGCAGAACGAAGCCACCCCGGTCCCGACCGCCGACAAAGTCGCGCTCATTACCGCGCTGGCTGGGGCAGGGGTGCCGGTGATCGAAGCGGGTAGTTTCGTCTCGCCGAAATGGGTGCCCCAGATGGCCGATAGCGCGGCGGTGCTCGCGGGCCTGCCGCCCTTGCCGGGGGTGCGCCTGCCGGTGCTGGTTCCCAATCTCAAGGGGTTGGAGGCGGCGCAGGCGGCGGGCGTTCAGGAAATCGCCGTTTTCGGGGCGGCGTCGGAAGCCTTCTCCCAGCGCAACATCAATTGCTCCATCGCTGAAAGTTTGGAGCGCTTCCGCCCGGTTGCGGCGGCGGCGCTGGCTGCCGGGATCAAGGTGCGCGGCTATGTCTCCTGCGTGCTCGGTTGCCCCTATCAGGGGGATGTGCCGGTGGCTGAGGTAGTGCGCGTCTCCGAAGCGCTCTCGGCGATGGGGTGCTACGAGATTTCTCTCGGCGACACCATCGGCGTCGGCACGGCGGGCGCGGCGCGGGCTGTGGTGAAAACCGTCGCCGCCTCCCTTGGCGTCGGGCGGGTTGCGGTCCATTTCCACGATACCTACGGGCAGGCGCTCGCCAATATCCTCGCTGCGCTGGAGGAAGGGGTGCGAACCGTCGATAGTTCCGTGGCGGGCCTCGGCGGTTGTCCTTACGCCAAAGGGGCGTCGGGCAATGTGGCGACGGAGGATGTTGTGTATCTCTTGAATGGTTTGGGCCTCTCGACAGGCATTGATCTCGATGCCTTGGCCGCCGTGGGGTGGCAGATTTCCAGTGTGCTTGGGCGCAAGCCCGCGTCGAAAGTCGGTCTGGCGCTCGCGGCGAAGGCGGCATGAGCCTCAACATCATTCGCCTCTGCGTTGGCTGCGAGAGTATCGAGGATCTGCGCGACTGGCAGGAAACGCATAACGAAGCGCCCGATTATCCCGGCTGCGTCTTCACCATGACGACCATGTACCCCAAGCGTGCCGAGGAGATTATCGGCCAAGGTTCGCTCTATTGGGTGATCAAGGGCAAGATCGCGGTGCGGCAGCCAATCGTTGCGATCGACCGCACCTTGGGGCCGGAGGGGGAGCAGCGCACCCGCCTCGTCCTCAAAGCCGAATGGATCGAAACCGTGCCGACGCCGACGCGCCCGTTCCAGGGTTGGCGCTATTTCGATAGCGAAAAAGCCCCGCCCGACCTCGGTGGGGCGGGCGGCGCCGATATGCCGCCGGAGATGGCGGCGGAACTGCGCAGCCTGGGGCTTCTCTAAGCGCCTGGTTTCTCGGAGATTTCTCCGCTCGGGATCGCGCCCGGGCGGGGTATGTGACGGATTGTTAGGAGTGGCGTGACAGATTTTTTAAAAAAGCGCTTGCGCGTTTTTGGGGCCAGGGCTATAACGCGGCTCCCGACGACGAGCGGCGCGGCGCTAAAGCGCTGATGCAGCAGCGAAATCGGGATGGAGCCGGAAGGTTCCGGGTTCTTTGACATTGTTGATTTATGGGAAGGGATATGGAGTTGGTGGCCTGTTGGCTGCTGGTTCTTGGTCTCTTGAGAGAGAGAGTTTAGGGTCAGTTTTA